>VAZT01000040.1:793-4969 GCA_005884825.1 Alphaproteobacteria bacterium | reverse complement strand
ACGTTCCCGACTTCCGCTACTCCAAATACGCCGAGCAGCTCGGGTTCATCAAGGGCATTTTTGTCGACCGGCCCGATCAGGTCGCCCAAGCGTGGGCGGATGCTTTCTCGGCTGATCGGCCGGTGATGGTCGAGGCCTATACCGATCCGGAGGTGCCGCCCCTGCCGCCGCACATCACGCTGAAACAGGCCCAGGCATTCGCCTCGACTTTGATCAAGGGCGACCCGCGGGAGTGGCGGGTCATCAAGGAAACCGCCAAGGAGCTGGTTGCCGATCTGATGCCCAGCCGGAGTTGATCCCAGCTGGAGTTGATCACAGACCTGCGCTCCCCCCCGGACGGTCAGGCTTCATCGGGCTCTGACCGTCGCAACGTCGAGATTGCGCAAGCGGGAGTGACGATCCCGCGCGCGCTGGCCTACCTGGCATTGGTCGGCCTGGCGGTATTGTTTCTGTGGCTGACCTTGCGGGTGGATCTCGTGATCTTCGGCGGCGTGCTGTTCGCGATCAGCCTACGGCGCGCCGCCGAGGCGTTGAGTCGCTGGACGCGGTTGCCGGTCGGCTGGTCTCTGTTGGCTGTGGTGCTGCTGATCATCACCTTCTTTTCCGCTATTGGATGGTTTTTCTCGCAGGCGATTGCCGGTCAGATCGCTCAGCTGTCCCAACAGCTGCCGGCGGCAGCTGGAAAAGTCGGAAATATGATCAGCCAGTCGGCCATTGGTAAACTTCTCATCCAGCACGTCGATACTTCCACGGTCCAGACGTCTCCAACCACCCTTGTGCAAAGTTTTTTTGGTGTTGCGGCCAACGTCGCGGAGGTCGTCGGCGGCATTGTCGTGATCGTCTTCCTCGCGTTGTATTTCGCAGCGGAAGCCGGCCTGTACGCGGGAGGGCTGGTGCGGCTGGTGCCGCCGGCCCGCCGTGCGCGAGCTGCCGAGATCCTGAACGAGACTGCGAGCGCAATCTGGTACTGGATGTTGGGCCGGCTTTTCTCGATGACCGTCCTCGGCGTCATGACGGCGACAGGGCTGTGGCTACTCGGAGTCCCGTTGCCGGTGGCTCTCGGCTTCCTTGCCGGCATCATGACCTTCGTTCCGTATATCGGCAGCATCGTTTCGGCAATTCCTGGCGTCATTATCGCCGCCTCTATAAACCTGACGCTCGCCGTTTATGTGATTGCGCTCTATCTCGGGGTGCACCTTGTCGAGGGTTACATTCTGGTCCCGCTGGTGCAGCGCCGGGCCGTGCACCTGCCGCCGGCGCTGACCTTGTCGGCACAGGTCATCCTCGGCTTTCTCGGCGGATTTATCGGCCTGCTGTTTGCGACGCCGCTCGTGGCCGCGGGGCTTGTCTTGGTCCGAATGATCTACGTCGAGGGTATCCTTGGCGACTATGAGAGCGGCGAGCCCGCTCCATTCGAACAACGGTAGGTTGACGTGAGACGGCGCTCGTCATTGTCGTTATCGGCGATACCCGCCCTCGCATTTCGAGATAGCCCAGGATCGCCGAGGAGCCGACAGATCAACGCGTGCGTGTCCAACAGCAACCGTACTCGCTACTGCTCCCACAGATCAAGTTCGTCGTTTGGGAGTGCTCGAGGAATTCCGGTCCGATACTGAACTTTCCCCGCATTGCCCCGAATTCTCGTTTGCTGTTGCGGACGATTGGCGCCAGGTAGCAACTGGTGTTTTGCCGCGAGCGATCGTGATCACCTCTCCAGCCTCTACTCGCGCGATAAGCTGCGACAGATGCGTCTTGGCGGCGTGGATCGAAATGATGTCGTCCATAGGATGCCTCAGCTTAGTCTTGTAATTCGCAAGCCTTCTCCGCTGTCAACTCCTCAATATCCTTGTGCCGGATCGACCTGGTTCAACAACGGCCGGCCTGCTTCGAAGCGGCGGATGTTGTCGAGGATGATCGGGGCGGCGGTCGGGGGGTGGGTTGCGGCGGCAATATGCGGCGTCACGATGATGCGCGGGTGGCGCCAGAAGGGATGACCCGCGGGCAACGGCTCGTCGTGGAAGACGTCGAGCACGGCGGCCGAGAGCCGGCTGGAGGCGAGGGCCGCGAGCAGGTCCTCGTCGACCAGATGCGCCCCGCGGGCGGCATTGATCAGCGCCGCGCCCTTCGGCAACATGGCGAACGTGCTCGCGTTCAATATCCCCTCGGTCTCCGGGGTGAGCGGCAACAGGCAGACGAGGATCTCGCTTCGGCCGAGTAGAGCGGAAAAGTCGGTAGTGCCGGCGTAGCCCCTCAATCCCTCGACGGTTTTTGGACGGCGTCCCCACAGAGCGACATCGAAACCCAACCCCTTGAGCTTGCGTCCGGCATCCTGTCCCAGCTCGCCGAAGCCGAGAATGCCGACGCCGCGCTCGGCCGCGTTCTTCTGGTCGAGCTCGAGCCAGATCCCGCTTTCCTGGCGTGCGCGATAATCGAGGTCTTGGCGATGCAGCCGCAGCACCTGAAGGATGACGTACTCGCTCATCGCATCCGTCATGTATGGATCGACGAGACGGACGATCGGTACGCCGCCCGGCAAGTGGGGGTCGATGAGGATATGGTCGACCCCGGCGCCGAGGGAGAGGATCAGCTTCAGGTTCGGCAGGGACGCCAGCAATCCGGGCTCGGGGCGCCAAACCAGAGCGTAATCGATTTCCGCCGGATCGCCGATCTCGGGCCATATCCGCACCTCGAGCTCCGGCATCAGCCGGGCCAGATGCGGCTTCCAGCGCGCCTCGGAATCGACTGAGGAGCGGAACAGCAATGCCATCACAATACCCTTACAGTACAGAAGATCACGAAAGATTGGGGCCGATCGTCATTGCTGGTCATAGCACAATGCCCCGACACTGCCATATTCCGGCCGGTTTTCCTGGTCCATGATGGGGCGCCATCACCGAGGAGGGGAGCCGATGCGTTCTCTGTGGCGGATACTGGCCCTGCGATGGCTCGGAGGGGACGGCTCGGACGCCCTGACCGCGGATTCGGCCATCCTCGAGGGCTTACCATACGGTGGGAATTGGGGTCATCTCAAGTCATCGGACGATGCTGTCCTGCGCCACCAAGATGGCGTCTCGACCTCGCCCTGGCGGGTCATGTCAGTGCGGCAATCGCAACTCCTACCCCGCTTCGCCGCGACGTCGGGGGATCGAGCTGGCGCGGACCAATCCGAGGCGTTGAGCAGGGGCGCATCATATGACCAATGAGGGCCCGACCGCGCAGACGGATCTCATCGAGACCGAGCTCGAAGGGACGGCGCTGCTCACCAACCCGATGCTGAACAAAGGGACCGCCTTTATCGACGAAGAGAGAACCGCCTTCGCACTGCACGGTCTGCTGCCGCCCCATATCGGAACCTTGGAAGTGCAGTCGGCGCGGCGTCTCCAGGCAGTGCGCAAGCTTGCCGGCGATCTCGATCGCTATGTCTTCCTGCGCGGATTGCAGGATGCGAACGAGACGCTCTTTTACGCGGTGCTAACCCAAAATCTCGAAGAAATGCTCCCTCTCGTCTACACCCCCACGGTCGGCGAGGGATGCCAGACCTTCAGCCATTATTGGCACTATCCGCGTGGTTTGTTTCTGAGCTGGCCGCAGCGCGACCGGATCAAGGAGATCCTGGCGCACGCCCGCTTCGACAAGGTGGAGGCTATCGTCGTCAGCGATGGCGAGCGCATCCTTGGTCTGGGAGACCAGGGTGCCGACGGCATGGGCATCCCGATTGGGAAATTGTCGCTCTATACCGCTTGCGCCGGTCTCCATCCGTCCACCACCTTGCCGATCCTGCTCGATGTCGGGACCGACAACAAGGAGCGTCTCGCCGACCCGGTCTATATCGGATGGCGGCACGAGCGGGTGCGCGGCCAGGATTACGACGATTTCGTCGAGACCTTCGTGAATGCCGTGCTGCAACGCTGGCCGCATGCATTGCTGCAATGGGAGGATTTCGCCCGCGCCAATGCCGGGCGCATGCTGCAGCGCTACCGCGACCGGCTCTGTACTTTCAATGACGATATTCAAGGCACCGCCGCAGTGGCCGCCGGCACCTTGCTCGCGGCGGTCAAGGTCACCGGTCAGCCGATCCGCGACCAGCGTATCGCGATTGTCGGCGCTGGCTCGGCAGGGATGGGCATCGCAAATTTGCTGCTGCGGGTGATGGTCGATGCGGGCCTGCCCGAGGCC
>VAZT01000040.1:0-773 GCA_005884825.1 Alphaproteobacteria bacterium | reverse complement strand
GCCGATACGATCGGACTGGCCGATGTCGTTGCTAATGCGCAGCCTACCGTGTTGATCGGGGTTTCCGGTCAGCCCGGTATTTTTCGTGAAGACATAATCCGCAAAATGGCCGCGGCGGTCGCGCGTCCGATCATCTTCCCGCTGTCGAACCCGACCTCCCGTTCCGAGGCGACACCGCAAGACCTGACCAGATGGACCGATGGCCGCGCGGTGGTCGGCACGGGCAGCCCGTTCCCGCCCGTCGTGCGCGACGGACGATCCTTCGCTGTCGACCAGACGAACAATGCCTATGTCTTTCCCGGCATTGGTCTTGGCGTGCTGGCAGTGAGAGCCAGGCGCGTAACGGACGGCATGTTTGTGGCCGCCGCCAAGGTCCTCGCCGACATCTCACCCGCCGCTGCGGATGCGCACGCACCTCTGCTGCCCCCGGTGGCGCAACTGCGCGACGTCGCGTTCGCCGTCGCCAAAGCGGTTGCCCGCCACGCCCGGGCTGAAGGGCAATGCGAGCCGTTCGAGGACGAGCAACTCGAGGGGCTGATCTGGCGCAAGATGTGGAAGCCGGTCTATCGACCGTACCGTCGATCGCCGCATTCGGTGCGCTGAAGTGTGTTGAAAGGAGAGAGGGGATTGCGGGCCTGGCGGCGACCTACTCTTCCGCACCTTGAGGTGCAGTACCATCGGCGCTGAGGGTTTTCACGGCCGAGTTCGGGATGGGATCGGGTGTTTGGCCCCTCGCCATGGCCACCAGGCCTGCCCCCGCGAAAGCGGGGGCC
>VAZT01000004.1 GCA_005884825.1 Alphaproteobacteria bacterium | reverse complement strand
TCGTTGCTCGCCGTAATCCTTGCGTGTGTCCTCCTTTGCAATAACAGGACCCTCGAAAATCAGGGCCGCGTCCTTGAAGTCCACGCCTCGTTCTTCGAGGTTGCTAAGTCTTTTCGTTTCGTCCCAGTCAAAATCCAATTTATTTTCTATCGACGTTACTATGTCGGCGCCCACCTCCGCCTGAATCTCGATTGGCATGCTGAAGCTGACATGAACCGGGCGGCCAGGCGGTTGGTCTGGCTCTGTCATTTCTATGATATACACCTTTGTGTACACAAGTCAAGTTTGGCCGCGCCGGTGCCATTAGCACCCCCTCGCGAGGCCAAGCCAACGGGAGGCCTTGCGCCTCCCGTTTTGCCGTCTGCAGCGACACAGGGAGAAAAAGCCGCTCGCCGGGGAGTGCCCCCATCGAAGTTCAGGCGCGATGAGCGTTCTTCAACTGCTCGTCGGTAGTCCCGATTGCATGCTCAACAAGAGCTCCCGACACCTGTGCCCCCCATAGTGAGGCGCCGGTCAGATCGGCATCGTGCAGATTCGCACCCGAAAGATCGGCGTGGTCCATCTTTGCTCCCTGGAGCCCGGCGTAGCTCAGATCCGCATCCCGCAGGTTAGCCCGCCACAGCGAGGCACCTGCCATTTTTGCGTGCCGCAGATTGGCGCCGCGCAAGCGAGCGTGATCGAGGTCCGCGCCTTGCAGGCTTGCGTAGCTGAGATCCGCTTCCCGAAGATCGGCGCTCCACAGCGAGAGACCCTGCAGCTGCGCATGCGAAAGATTGGCTCTTTCGCCGCTTCGACCATCGGACTCCAGCCACGCACGGTGATTGGCGAGGACCCGCTCCAGCTGGTCGAGCGGCATCTCTCTGAGAACCGGACGCGCCTTCGGACGATTTTTTGATCCGTGCCGCTGCATCTTATTTCCGCCAGAGCTTGTCAAAGGGAAAAATCCGTGCCGACGGTTCCAACTCGAGTTTATTGATGGCCGCTGGCGGCCGGCACGAGAACTGCGACCGGCAAGTCTGCCATTACCGCCTCTATAGCGATGCGCTCGCCGGGGCGCTCTATGACCCGCCCATCGAGAAGGTCGCGCCAATGCGTCTCCCAGCCCACCGCCTGCGGCCAGGGAATCTCGGTTCCGGTCCAGTCACATTCGGCCCCGCAGTGCCCGGGAAAGCGCGCCGCAGCGACGACGATTGCGTCCTCCTCGTGGGAACGAGCAAAGGCGCAGATCTGGTCGGCTCTGGGGCCGATGGCGATGAGAGGCTCATATCCCCCCTGTGCAAACAACTTCGGATGCTCGCGGCGGTAGGCCAGCAGGGTTGCGATGACGGCCAGTTTGACGCGGCCATCGCGCCAATTTTCGAGCATATCACGTATCGCCGTGCGGCGGTTTTGCTTCAATAACGCCGCTATCTGTTGAAGCAAGTCGATGCGAGTTCTGTAATTGACCGGGCTCCGGTTGTCGGGGTCCACAAGGCTCAGATCCCACAACTCCGCCCCCTGATAAATGTCCGGCATTCCCGGTAACGTCAGCTTCAAGGCGGTCTGTACCAGGCTGTTGCGGATACCGAGCCGCGCAACGTGTTCCTGGAACGGCAAAAACGCACTGAGGAATGCATTGGGCCTCGCTGTGTCGAGTGCGTCCCGCACGAAGCCCAGCATCGCCTCTTCATAAGCCGTATTCGGCGACGCCCAAGTGGAGCGCAGTTTTGCCTCACGCAGGGACTTCACCATCGCCCCTTCGATCCGCTCGGCGAAGGAGCGCAGTTTCTCTGGGTCGGGGCTTTCGATGGCAGTCAGCTCAGCTGGCCAGGCACCGAGCAGAAGCTGGTAGAGAAGGTACTCGTCATTGCGATCTGGTGGCGCCGTGCCCTCGACGTCGCCGCGGCGGGCGCGCAGGATGCGGCTCCACGCCTGAACCTGCCGAGCCCATTCCTCGGGCATCTCGGAGAGCACGGCAAGGCGCGCGCGGGTGTCTTCGCCACGCTTGGTGTCGTGGGTGGAGGTCCCCAGCATAGAATGCGGCCAGCGCTCGGCGCGCTGCGCATTGGCTCTGTGAAAAGCGGCCAGTGTCACGCCGAAATGGTTGGGATGACCGCCCACCTCGTTCAATGCGACGAATCGGTTGTAGCGATACAATGCCGTGTCCTCGAGCCCCTTCGCCATTACCGGGCCACTATATTGCTGCACCCGCATCGCAAACCGGACCACCGATTGCCGGCTGAAGCCGCTGCGCGGCTCGGCCACCAGGTCGGTCGTCAGAAACCTGTTCAGAAAATCGAAGACGCTCGGGTCGATATCCGTCTCGTTCCGCCGCGCGTGGGCCGCTGCCCAGTCAATATCGCGCCGGTCG
The DNA here is from genome assembly GCA_005884825.1 of Alphaproteobacteria bacterium. Lineage (GTDB taxonomy): Bacteria > Pseudomonadota > Alphaproteobacteria > ATCC43930 > CGMCC-115725 > AP-15. The sequence continues at coordinate 10,442 of VAZT01000004.1, read as the reverse complement.
GCTTCGGTCGGCTGAGCAGCGCCATCAACGTAAGTGCGGTACACCGGGAAGCACGCGACAATCTCCTTCAGCGCCCGCTGCAGGATATTACGCGTGAAGTCGGCGGTTCGCGGGTTCTGCCGCGCGACCCGCGCCGCATCGCGCGCGAGGACATTGAGCTCGCTCGCCATCTCATAGAGGATGATGCGTATCTTGCAGTCGTGCACTATCTCGTCGAAAGCGCGATGCTCGCCGGTAAAAGCCGCGTAGGCTCGGGTAAAGCCCTCCTCGCCGGATGGATCGACCAACAACCCGAGTACCAGATTGGCGAATTCATATCCGGTGGTACCCTCAACCGGCCAGTCCTCGCGCAGCGCCTCGTGCCGAGCTAGGATCTTCTCGACGACAAGGTAGAAGGGGGTCGGTGCATTTTCCCGCAGACGCAGGAGATAGCCTTTTGGGTCGAGCAGCCCGTCAACATGGTCTATGCGCAAACCATCCAACACTCCGTCGCGCAATAGCTCGAACGCAAGGCGGTGTGCATGCTCGAACAGCTCCGGCAACTCCATGCGCAAGCCGGCGAGCTCGTTGATGTCGAAGAAGCGTCGATAATTTATGTCATCAGCGGCAACACGGAAATGCGCCGCGCGCCAGTGCTGATCATCGATCAGCGCGTTCAGCTCGCGCCAAGTCTCGAGATGCCCCGGCTCGCCATTGATCCTGTCGACCGCAGCTTGCACTGCTCGCCGCACATCGCTCCGCCCCCGTGCTAAAACTCCGAGTTCGGACTGCAGGTCCTTCGCGCGCTGAGCAATGCGCGGACGCCAGTCCGGCAGGCCGGAGAAAGCGTCACCCAACAGTTCGAGCTCCGGGTGGTCGTCGCCGAGCACGCGATGATAGTGCAGAGGACAAATCGGCAGCTTATGCGTATCGTATGCCCATACGGCAAAGCTGCCGGTCTCCCGCTCGAAGCGGAGTACGAGCTGGCCCGCTTCCAGCACTGCCCCGTACTGCTCGCCAAGGAGAGGCACCAGCAGCTTGTCACGCAGATAGCGTCTGTCCGGGTCCCAATCGATATCAAACCAGCCTGAGTATTCGGATGCCGGGCCCCACTCCAGCACGTCGAGCCACCACGGATTATCGGAGCCGCCGACGCCCATATGGTTGGGTACGAAGTCGAGCACCTGTCCGAGACCGCAGTCGCGAAACGCCGCGACCATGCCACGGAACGCCGCCTCGTCCCCGAGCTCTGGGTTGAGCTGGCCGTGGTCGACGATGTCGTATCCGTGAGTGCTGCCCGGCCGCGCTTTCAAATAGGGCGAGGCGTAGACGTGGCTAATCCCGAGCTGCGCCAGATAGGGTGCGAGCGCGGCGGCGTCCCGGAAACCAAACCCCCTGTGGAATTGCAGGCGGTAGGTCGCCTCGGGGATTGGCGCCTCCGGGACTGGCGCCTCTGCGACTGGCGCCTCTGGGATTGGCCCCTCCGGGGTCGGCGTGGCATCGGTTTCAGGCATCTTCGTGCGTTTCGGCAGGAATTCGCGAACCGCGCTCGGCCCGGAAGATTTCAGCGATATCGACGAAACGTGACCGCGCGGCCAGTTCCTCCAAAGTCATCGACAGGCGGCGCCGCCAATTCGGGTGCTCGTCGGAAGTGGCCGGAACGTTGACGGGATCGGCCTCGTCCGTGAGGTCGTCAATTTGCGCCATCGCCAGAACAGACGGGGTCCGCGCAAGAAAAGCGTGGATTGCCCTGGCTAAAGCCGGGATGTCCGGCTCGCCACCGCCAGGCAACAGCTTCTCGCGTCGGAGCGCCTTTAAAAGCTGCATCCGATCACGCTCGCGCGCCTGACGCTGGCGCGAGGCTTCCCCCACCTCAGGAAAAAGACCGAGCCGTTCTTTCAAATCCATGTCGCGCCCCTCCCACCAGCCGCGCAGGGTCGGCAAGTCGTGGCTGCCGACAGTTGCCAGGGCAAGCTCCGGGTAGGCGTTCGGTGGCAGGAAGGTGCCGGTCTCCGGCTCCTGCTCGAAGAACAGCACGCGGTAGGAAAGGATGTTCGCCTCGGCCATGCGCTCGCGGAAACCCTCCGGCACGGTGCCGAGGTCCTCGCCGACGACGAGGCACTGGTGGCGGTGACTCTCGAGCGCAAGAATGCCGATCAGATCCTCGATCGGGTATCGGACATAAGCACCGGCTGAAGGTTTCTGGCCCTGTGGTACCCAGTAGAGGTGCTGCAACCCCATTGCATGATCGATCCGCAACCCGCCCGCATGGCGCATATTGGCACGGACGAGCTGAATGAAGCTCCGGTACCCCTCTTCCCGCAGCGCGCGCGGGTGAAACGGCGGCAGCTCCCAATTCTGTCCGGCCGGGTTATAGATGTCCGGCGGCGCGCCGACCTGCGCCCCCGACACGACCGCGGTAGCGTCGGCCCAGGTCTCGGCGCCGGCGCGGTCGGCACCTACCGCCAGGTCGCGATAAAGGCCCACCGCCATCCCGCGGTCCCTAGCGGTGGCCGCCGCAGCACCGAGCTGCTCGTCGGCCACCCATTGCAGCCATGCGAGAAAATCCAGACGATGCCGGTTCTCTTCCGCGAAGCGTGCGACGGCGGGCGAGGTCGGGTCGCGGTATTCCTCAGGCCAGACATGCCAGTCGGCATGGGACGGATCTTCGCGCGCGAAGTGCTCGCGAAGCGCGAGAAAGAGGCAACTGCGCTCCAGCACCTCGCCGCGCTCGCCCCGGAACCCCTCGAAAGCGCGCCGGGGGGCGGGATCGGTCGCATCGAACAGCTTCTCCAGGACGGAAAGCTTCGTCGCCGTGACTTCCGCATAATCGACGAGGTGTTTTGCGCGGCAGGCTTGCACGTTGTTCCCAAAGGCCTCGGAAGCGATCAGGTTGCGCATCTCCGGGCAGTGCAGCAACTCGGGGACCGCAGTCACGTCGATATTCAAGATATTCAGCAGTAGACGGCTGGCCGGCGAGTACGGACTAGCCTGTTCGGGGCTGTCGGGAAACATCGCATGCAGCGGATTGAGGCCTATGACATCGGCTCCGTGATCCGCCGCCAGCTCCACTAACTTGCGCAGATCGCCGAAATCTCCAATGCCCCAGTCGGTGCCCGAGCGCAACAGGTAAAGCTGTGCAGCAATACCCCACAGCCGCTGTCCTTCAGCAAGCGCCGGCGGCAGCCAGCATCGACCGGGGGTGATCACGAGGAGTATCGATGCATCGCCCGGTTCGATCGCTAGGTGGTGATATCCCCAGGGCAGCTCGCCTTCGAGCAAAAGCCGGCGCCGCTCCAGTAGTGCTCCATCCACGCGGCGGGTCGCAATCAGTTCGAGGTCGCCGAACGCCATGCTCCCGGCCAGCTCAGAGCCGTCCTCGAGCCTCAGCCGCCAAGTGATTTCGCGAGTCCCGGCGGGTAGGACCAGCCCCACGACAGGTGGTCCAGCATCGGCTCGCGCCACCTGGACCGCAGGGAAGGGGCGCAGCCACTCGGCATGGTCCAAATGCTCGAGTGCGGTCCGCGCCTGCCGCTCGTCGGCCGCTTCCACGCCCATTGCAGCCAACAGACTGCGTTTCGTCTCGCTATTGGTCTTTACGATCTCGCCCTTAGCACTCCGGAACTGGGGCTCGATACCCATGCGTTCCGCTAGTTCGTCCAGGCCAGAGCTGGCTGGCTCGTGCAAAGCCTCCTCGACAGACCAGCGGACCGTCCACGGCCCAAAAATGCCGTCATGGCCGGCCTCGCCCTCCTGCCAGAGCACGCGGCCGGGCTCGGTCGGAAATCCCGGCCCCGGCGTGGCTGCCAGGTTCGCGGCCAATCCCAGCGTCTCGCCTCCGCCCAGCGGCCACCGCACGAGCACCGCGCCGTCGCCGAGCACATCGTATCGCCCACCTGTCCGGATCGCCCTGAGGCGCGGCACGATCTCGGCACGCCGTATTGCCAGCACCCGCCGATACCACTCCAACCACCCGGAATGCGGGGCGCGCCCGATGCTCGCCCAGTCGAGTTTCGCTGAGGCGAAGGTCTCCTCGGCCGTCGGGTCGGGGATGCGCTCGCGCATGACCGGATCCTGGAATTCCGGGAAACGTGCAAACTCCTCGCGCCGGCCGTTGCGTACTGCATCGGCCAGCTCTTGCCCGAAATCGCAGAAGAAGGCAAAAGGCTGCGCCGCGCCCCACTCCTCGCCCATGAACAGCATGGGAATCTGCGGCAGCAGGAGATAGACCGCCGCGATCGCCCGCACTGCTGCAACCGGTGCGAAACCGGTCAGCCGATCGCCGAATGCCCGGTTGCCCACCTGATCGTGGTTCTGGATGAAGGCAACGAAGGCGGTTGGCGGGAGGTCCATGCTCGGCACGCCTCGCGGGCGGCCGCGAAAGGGCATCAGCTCGCCCTGAAACGCGAAGCCCTCCGCGAGAGCGCGGCCCAGCTTCCCGGCATCGCCCTTGTAGTCGGCGTAATAGCCCTTCGTCTCGCCGCTCGCCGCCGCATGCAGCACGTGGTGGACGTCGTCGTTCCATTGTGCGGTGTACCAGCGCGGCTCGCCGTTTTCGCCGCGGACCAGGCGCCACGCCTGGTTCTCTTCATTCTCCAGAATAAGATGGATATGCCGGCCGGGTGCTGCCACGCGTACCCGTTCGGCAAGTTCCTCCAGCAGGTGCTTCGGGCTGTCGTCGAGGATGGCGTGCACCGCATCCAGCCGCAGGCCGTCGAGGTGGAACTCCGCGATCCAGTAGAGGGCGTTGTGGATCACGAATTCGCGCACCGGACCGCTGTCCGGCCCGTCGAAATTGATCGCCGCGCCCCACGGCGTCTTGTGACGATCGGTAAAGGTCTGCGGCGCGACCGGGTGGATATAGGCGCCCTCGGGACCGAAATGGTTGTAGACGACATCGAGCAGAACCATCAGCCCACGGGCGTGGGCGGCTTCGACCAGCGCCTTCAGGTCCTCGGGCCGGCCGTAGGAAGAATCCGGAGCGAAAGGCAGCACCCCGTCGTAGCCCCAGTTCCGGCGGCCGGGAAAATCACCGATCGGCATGATCTCGATTGCGGTAACGCCAAGCCCGACCAGGTGGTCGAGCTTCGTAATCGCTGCACGAAACGTGCCCTCGGGCGTAAAGGCGCCGATGTGCAGCTCGTAGACGACCGCCTCCTCCCAGGAACGGCCGCTCCAGCTGGTATCGCGCCACAGGTAGGCCGCCGGGTCGATGACCTCGCTCGGCCCGTGCACGTCCTCCGGCTGATGCCGCGAGGCCGGGTCCGGGACGCTGAGCTTGTCCGGCAGAACAAAGCGGTATCGTGTACCGGCGCGGGCGCGATCGGTGACGAGTTCGTGCCAGCCCCCGCCGACCGGTTGCATAACCATTGTCTCGCCGCCGAACTCGACCTGAATCTCCCGATGCGGCGGCGCCCAAAGCCGGAAGCGTACCCTGCCGTCGTCCTGCAGTTCGGCACCGAAGGGCATGTGGTGGGTGCGCGCCGTCGGGGTCCCGGCCATCTGGGTCGCTTTCTTCCGGTCGGGCATTGCTAGGACAGCGCGGATTGGGCCAGAGCTTCCAGCCTTGAGAGCCAGTATCGAGTCACCGGATCATAGGGGATACCGGCGGGTTTGTGCCTGGTTCCGGAGCATTGTAGAGGGGCCCCTCAGCGCAGTTGCCTTCAGCCGCCAACGAGCGGGTGCGCTTTGGCCATTGCACGCTTTGGGCAACCAGCCGCGTGCAAACTCCATTCGCCATATTTCCCTTGTCGCAGGAGTGAAGGCAGGACCTTCCCAGTCAAACAGATGGAACAACAAAAGATCCCGTTGCCGTGCTCGCGAATCCCATTATCATCCGCCGTCGCCGAGAAGGGACAGACGGTCTAAATGCGCGCATGCCCCGCTCGACGCGTTTCAGCCTAGTCGTCCTTGCCGCGCTGCTGGTAATCGGGGGCGGCTATACTGCGTATTGGTTCCTGGTCGCCCGCCGAATCGAGGCCGGGATCGTGGACTGGGCGCTGTCGCAACGGGCCGAAAAGATCGACTTCTCCTGGCACGATATGCGCGTCAGCGGGTACCCGACGGCGTTTCGGGTCGATGTCGGTTCCGCGGCGTTGCGCGACGGTGCGATCACGCCTTCCCCGGAGCTTCATCTCCCCGTGCTCTCCGGCACCGCCCGTCCCTGGGATTTTGCCGATTGGCGGCTCGCAGCGCCCGAGGGGTTCACGGCCGACTTCGCCGCTGCCGGCGGAACCGCCCCGGCAAAGCTGATCGCGCAGGCTGCCGACGGCGTGGCCTCGATTGAGCCCGAAGGCGGTTGGACGCTTTGGCTGAGCTTACGCGACGCTGCGGTCGAGGCCGGCGCCCCGGTTGGCGTCGGTTCGGCCCATGTCACGCTCACCGTTCCACCGAAGCAGCCGCGTGGGCATGCCGACCCGGTGACGGTCCTCGCGGTCGAGGCGAGCCAGATAAAGTTGCCGGTCGCGATCACGCCGTTGGGGGACACCATTGACGAACTCGATTTCGCCGCGACGGAAAAGGGTGCGATCGCGAGCGGCAAGCTGGCCGATGCGCTAGCTGCCTGGCGGGATGCCGGCGGTATGATCGAGCTTGAGAATCTGCGCGTGAAATGGGGCGCCCTCAATGCGACTGGGACGGGGACGATCGCCCTCGACCGGGAGCTGCAGCCGACCGGCGGCTTCTCCGGAGCGATCCAGGGATACGACCAGATTCTAACGGCGCTCGTACAAAGCGGGCAAATGCGAGCCAGCGATGCCGGCCTCGCGCGCATCGCGCTGACCTTCCTCGCCAAGGCCGGACCGGACGGGAAACCGGAGATCAGGACCGCATTCACGATCCAGAACGGACAGATGTTTCTTGGACCGGCAAAGCTCGGCAGGGTGCCCCGTATCACCTGGGAATAGCCGCGGCGAGCCCTCTCAGGCCTGCTTCGCTTCGATGATCGAACGGCGGATTTCGCGGGTGCGGGTAAAGAGCTCTTGCAATTTATCGCCTTCGCCCCACCGGATGGCCCGCTGCAACGCTGTCAAATCCTCGGTGAAGCGCTGCACGATCTCGAGCACCGCTTCGCGGTTGTTCAGGAAGATGTCGCGCCACATCACCGGGTCGGAGGCCGCGATGCGGGTGAAGTCGCGGAAGCCGCTTGCCGAGAATTCGATGACCTCGGATTTGAGGCTCTCCTCGAGGTTGGTTGCGGTGCCGACGATCGTGTAGGCGATCAGGTGCGGCAGATGCGAGGTCATCGCCAGCACCTTGTCGTGGTGGTCGGCGCTCATTGTGACGACGTGCATCCCGAAGCTCTCCCACATCCGGCCGACCGCGGCCACCGGTTCGGGCGCCGTCTCGGGCGGCGGGGTCAGGATGCACCAGCGGTCGCGGAACAGCTCGGCGAAACCGGATTCGGGTCCGGAATGCTCGGTCCCGGCAACGGGGTGGCCGGGGACGAAGTGGACGCCGCTCGGGACATGGGGCTGCAGGTCGCGGATCACGGCCTGCTTGACCGAGCCGACATCGGTCAAGATCGCATGGTTCTTCAGCACCGGCGCGATCCTCTCGCCGAGTTCGGCATAGGCGGAGAGCGGCGTCGCGATCACCACGAGATCGGCGTCCGCGGCGGCCTGCGCCGGGTCGCGCGTCGTTGCGTCGGCAATCGCCAGCCGCCGCACTGCGGCCAGCGTCTCGGCTCGCCTTGCGCAAGCGATGATTTCGGTCTCGGGGCTTTCCCGGCGGAATGCCCGGGCGAGCGAGGACCCGATTAACCCGATCCCGATCAGCGCCACCTTGTTGAAAAGCTTGCCGCTCATTGTCCGCATCCGATCGACGAGCCCCAAGCGGGCCGGCGCCGCGACGTCTTCCCTCGCCCCGCTTGCGGGGAGAGGGCTGGGGTGAGGGGCGCTTGGGGACCGCGCGGCGCTTGTAGCTGGAGCGGAAGTTGCCCCTCACCCGGAAGCCCCGCAGTGCGCGGCTTCCGACCTCTCCCCGCAAGCGGGGCGAGGTAACTGCTTGCGCAGTTAAGTTCCCTCACGAGCTGTTTTGGTGTCATGACGCGGCGGTGAATTCGGCGAGGGCGGCCGCGACGGTTTCCATTTCGGGTCCGGTGCCGATCGTGATTCTCAGATGTTGCGGGAGTCCATAGGCGCCCATCTTGCGGGTCAGGATGCCGCGTGACTGCAGGAAGGCGAACGCGGCGTCGGCGTTCTTGAGCGGATCGTCGGGGAACCGCGCGAGCACGAAATTGGCGACGCTCGGGGTGAGCCGGAGCCCGAGCGCGGCGAGCCGCTCGGAAAACCATGGCAGCCACCGCTCATTATGGGCGCGAGCGCGGTTGAACGCCTCGACATCCTCAACCGCGGCGACACCGGCGGCCTGCGCCGCGGCGTTCACATTGAAAGGGCTTCGCACGCGGTTCAGGACATCGGCGACTGCCGGCGGACAATATGCCCATCCGAGTCTCAGCCCGCCGAGGGCATAGATTTTTGAAAATGTCCGCAGCATCACGACGTTTTCCGCGCGATTCACGAGCGCGATGCCGGGCTCGTAGTCGTTGCGGTTGACGAACTCGGCATAAGCGGCGTCGATCGCGAGCAATACCGAGGCCGGCAGGCCGGCATGCAGGCGGGCGATCTCCTGTGTGCCGAGATAGGTGCCCGTCGGGTTGTTGGGGTTGGCGATGATGACGAGACGTGTGCGCTCCGTTACCCGGGCCAGCACGGCATCGACATCGGTTGTCAGCTCGCGCTCCGGAGCGGCGATCGTTGTAGCGCCCACCGCCGTCGCGTTGATCGGATACATCAGGAAGCCGTGACGGCTGTAAAGCACTTCGTCACCGGGGCCGGCATAGCACCGCAAAAGCAGCGCAATCAGTTCGTCGGAGCCGGCGCCGCAAACGATCCGCGCGGGATCGATCCCGTGGCAGCGCCCGAGCGCCTCCCGCAACTCCTCAGCATTTCCGTCCGGATAGCGGTGGATCTCGCCGGCGAGGGCCCGGTAGGCGGCGATTGCCTTGCGGCTCGGCCCGAGCGCGCTCTCGTTCGAGGCGAGCCGAATCGGGTGCTCGACCCCGGCCACCTTCGCTTCGCCGCCAACATAGGGGCTGATGTCGAGAATGCCCGGGCGGGGCACCAGCGCCGGTTCATGCATCATTGGCTCAGCCCTTTATGGCAAGAGCCGGCGGCGCGAGTGGTACCGCGTAGCCGCCGAGCGGCAGCAGCCGCTCGATCGCGGCACCCAGTTCCACGCGAAAGGCGTCGAGGCGTTTGTCCGAGATCGGCACAAATCCTTCCACCTCGATCAGATAGGCCGCCTTGCCGCGACCGTCGCACATGACAGAGGTGCATTCCAGCCCGGCGGTCGCAAGAGCGTCCGAGATCCGGGCTTCACTTATCGCAGCGGGACATTCCGCGCCGAGCAAGGTGCGATCGAGACCACTCTCCTCCGGTCCGCCGTACCCGATTGCCAGCGCATCGGCATCGGCACGGGCGTTGCCGCGCGCACCGAACGGCAGGCGCGCGACTACCTGCGGAGCGTCGTCGTCGATCGACAGCAAATGCGGCCACCACAGATCGGGTTCTCCCGCTTTCGGCAGCGCCAACACCCCGAGCAAGGCCGTTCTGCCGGCCACTGCACGGATCACCTGGCCGACGGTGTCGTAAGCCGACATCGGCGTATTGCTGCCGTAATGATCGCGCGCCAAATCCCAGAACCCCGGCCTATCGGCAGGGGCGAATACGGCAACCGAAAAAGGGGATTGCAACCGGACCGTTGCTGCCAACATCTCCCGCCACATGCGAACGAGGGTTGCGACAGGGAAGGCGCCACGATGACGTCCGACAAGCCGGCGGATGATCTCGGCCTCGCGGGCGGGTTGAAATGCGGGCTGATTACCGTCTTTTTTGCTGGCTGCGACCAGCGACACGATCTGCGCGCGGTCGATCAGCAGGTCCTGCAGCTTGTCGTCGATCTCATCCAGATGCCGGCGCAAGTCTTTGAGATCTGAGGGGGTCACGGGCAAATGTCGGTCGCTGCAGCGGGAGGCGTACTAGTAGGGTGCCGACCCGGCAAAATCAAAGAAAACGTTGACATGCTTGGTCCCAGATCCCTAGCTAGCGCCCCCAATCGGCAACCGGCGGCACTGGCGGCCGCCCCCGCTGCGCAACCGGATCGGTTCAGAGCTTTGCCGTGTCAACCCTGATCTCTCCCCGACCTCGCTCCCGCTCGGACCAGGACTGGCCTGGTTATAGTTTGCTGGTGCGCGAACCCCTGCGGCTCGATTGCGGCATCGATTTCGGGCCGTTCACGATCGCCTATCAAACCTACGGGACGCTGAACCCGGATCGGTCGAACGCCATTCTCGTCTGCCACGCGCTGACCGGCGACCAATATGCCGCCGATCCTCATCCGCTGACCGGAAAGCCCGGCTGGTGGGAGACGATGGTCGGGCCGGGACGGGTGCTCGACACCGA
>VAZT01000392.1 GCA_005884825.1 Alphaproteobacteria bacterium | reverse complement strand
TTCGGGGACGACGCGGTCGACGAAATCGTCGAGACCGCCCGGGACCCACGGGAACATGATGTTGAAGCCGTCGCAGGCGGCGCCCAAGAGCCATGCCTCCATCTGGTCGGCGATCATCTTCGGCGTGCCGACCATCGCGAGGCCGCCATAGCTGCCGGCGATCTGCGCCAATTGGCGGACCGTCAGGTTGTCGCGCCGGGCGCGCTCGATGACCCGCTCGCGGCCGCTCTTGCTGGCGTTGGTCTCCGGGATTTCCGGCAATGGACCGTCGAGGTCGAATTTCGAGGCATCGCAACCCAATGCGATCGACAATGAGGCGATGCCGCTGTCGGGGTGCACGAGGCTGTCGAGCAAGGCCCGCTTCTGGCGCGCCTCCTCGGCGGTGTCGCCGACGACGACGAGGCACCCGGGCAATACCTTGATGTGGTTCGGGTCGCGCCCAGCCCTTTGCGCCCGCTCCCTGACATCGGCGTAGTAGCGCTGCGCGTCGGCAAGCTTGCCGCCGCTCGCAAAGATCATCTCTGCGGTCTCGGCGGCGAGCTGGCGGCCGGCATCCGACGCGCCGGCCTGGACGATGACTGGCCAGCCCTGGATCGGCCGGGCGATGTTCAAGGGGCCGCGCACCGACAGGAACTCGCCCTTGTGGTCGAGCACATGCATCCGCTCCGGGTCGAAATAGATGCCGTTCTCGACATCGCGGATGAAGGCGTCGTCGGCCCAGCTGTCCCAGAGGCCGGTTACGACATCGAAGAATTCGCGGGCGCGGCGGTAGCGCTCGCCATGCTCCATGTGCTCGGTGAGCCCGAAATTGAGCGCGGCGTCGGGGTTCGAGGTCGTGACCAGGTTCCAGCCGGCGCGCCCGCCGCTGATATGGTCGAGCGAGGCGAACCGCCGCGCGATCGTGTAGGCCGGCTCGAAGGTGGTGGAGGCGGTGGCGATGAGCCCGAGATACTCGGTCGCCATCGCCAATACCGGCAGTAAGGTCAGCGGGTCGAACGAGGTCACCGTGGCGCTGCGCTTCAATGCCGCCATCGGCATGTTGAGCACCGCCAGATGGTCGGCCATGAACCACGCGTCGAACCGGCCCTGCTCGAGCTTCTGCGCAAAGCGGATCAGATGCTTCAAATTGAAATTGGCATCGGGGAAAGCTCCGGGGTAGCGCCACCAGGCGGTATGGATGCCGACCGGGCGCATGAAGGCACCGAGATGCAATTGGCGTGATCCCGTCATCCTACTGCTCCTGGGGTGGTGGACAAACCGGCGCCTCGGGCCGATGCTGGAGTTGGCGCAGACTGACGAATTACGTCAAGGTTCCCAATGGCCGACGATCACCACGCAACCCCGTCACGCACCGATTATACCGTCCACAAGGGCGAGGTTTCGCTCGCGGTCTACCGCAAGCACGTCGGCCCGGCTCCCGGCCAGCCGCCCTGCCCGGTTCTGTTCCTTGTTCACGGCTCCTCGAATTCGGCTGTCGTCGTTCGACCTGACGGTGCCGGGCGCCGGCGAATATTCGACGATGAACGTCTTCGCCGGGCTCGGCTTCGACGTGTGGACGATGGACCACGAGAATTACGGGCGTTCGTCGCGAACCTCGGGCAATTCGGACATCGCCAGCGGCGTCGCCGATCTCGTCGCCGCGACCGGGCTGGTGATCCGCGAAACCGGCCAGCCACGAATGCACTTCATGGGCGAATCCTCGGGCGCGCTGCGCGCGGCTGCCTTTGCGCTGGTGCGGCCCGAGCGGGTCGACCGGCTCGTGCTGAACGCGTTTACCTACACCGGGAGGAACTCGCCGACCCTGGCGAAGCGCGCCGAGCAGCTCGACTATTTTCGCACCCACAACCGCCGGCTGCGCGATCGGGAGATGATCCGCAGCATTTTTACCCGAGACCATCCCGGGACCAGCGATCCCGCGGTCGCCGAGGCGCTGGCCGATGCCGAGCTCGTCTTCGGCGACCAGGGCAATTACCCAACCCCGACCGCCAGTTTGTCGTGCTGCCAGGGGCGGCGCACGCGCTCGTCTTCGGCCACAACCGGTACCAGCTCTGGCACATGGTGCACGCCTTCCTCACCATGCCGCCGCGCCGCGATCGGCAATAGCTGCGGTATCCGCGCTACTCCTCCGTCACCTCAAAGGCGAAGCGGAAGCGCGGCAGGTCCTCGCCGGGATGATCGGTTGCGTAAGTGAGCTGCGGAATGAGAAAGTTCCGCGGCCGCTGCTCGTCGCCGCGGTAGATCGCCGGATAAAGGTCGATGAAATGCCAGCCCGGATCGCCCGTCGCCAGCAGCGGGATCTCGACATCGCCCTGGCTGTTGAAGGCGCAGACGTAGCCGATATAACTGTTATCGTAGACGGCCGTATAGATATTCGCGGTCTCGGTCCAGCCGACCCCCTTCAAATGCACGGTGAAGGGCGTACCGGCCGGGCCGTGCTCGACATCGAGCAGCAATGCGGTGGGCTTGATCCAAAAGCTTCCCGTCTGGTTCTCGGCGCCATTCTCGACAGAGAGCGCGTGCGCGCCGCCGAGGTCGTCGGGAACCGCGAAGTGGAATTCGATCCGCCCCGATGGATCCGCCACCGCCTCGGCGACGGGTCTCGACGCTTCATTCCAGCCACGCCCGCCCACGCGATTGCCGATCACGGTGGTCCATTCTAGCGCATAGCGCTTGCCCGGCGCGAAGCCGGCCCCGCTTACCATCACCGGCTGGCCGACACCGGCGAAGGGCGGCGCCACCGCGAGCGCGCCCGGCGCCGGCAGCCTTTGTACGCTCTGCTGCGCTTGCTCCTCAATTGGCGGCGGGAGTACCGGCGCACCCGGGGTGAGGTTGAAGCGCAGCGCGAACCGCGGCCGCTCGCCTTCTGGGCTCTGCTGCATATTGCGGTAGGGAAAGGTGAATTCGCCGTGCAATACCTCGAGCAGATGCAGGCCGGGCCGTCCGCTGGCGGGAATGGTAAATGTCGCGGAGCCCGACGTGGTCACTGTCGATATCCAGCCCGTGAAATTGTTGTCGTAGAGCAGCATCCAGCTGCTTTCGAGCGGCCGCCAGCCGATGCCCTTGACTTCAACCTTTATCGGCGTCCCCACCGGGCCACTCGCCGGCGACAATGTCACCGACATGTCAACAGAGAAGCCGGCCTGAATGAAAAGGCGCTCGCCCTGCTGCAATGCGACGTCATGAAGAAAGCCGAAATCCTCGGGCACGGTGAAAGTTGCAGCAAGCCTGCCCGCCGCGTCGGTTCTGACCGTGGCGATCTCGAACGCGGCAGGCGTGTATTCGCGGCCGTGATATTCCGCCTGCGCAACCTTCCAGCGTCCTTTGACCGTACGCCAGACCAGCTGGAAATCCGTGTCGGCCGGCAGACCTTCTGCCGTGACCCGGACCGGTGTCCCGGGCGGGCCACGCTCGGGCGACACTGTCATCCGCCCGACGAAACCGTGCGGCGTGGCGAGCGGCGCATCGGGGCCGAGCTGCGCGGCTGAGGCAGCCGGCGCCAGCAGAGCGATCACGAAAAGAACGCCGCGCACCGCAGCGCCCAAAACTCTGGTCATTGGGTGCTTACTTGGCGGGTTCGAAAGTGCCGGCGACCACTGTCAGCAGTGACGGTTTGACGTTGAACGGCTGCCAACTTTGCGTGGTGCCGTCCGAGGCGGTGGCGACCACCTTGTAGTTGAAGCTTCCCGTCGGGTAGTCCTCGGGGATCTTCCAAGAGGTCGACCAGAAATGGTCGGTGGGAGCGTCCCCCGGTGGGTGGCCCTTAAAATGCGCCTCGATTTTCTGTCCGTCGGACAATTCAACGACGACGCTCTTGAGGCTCTTGTCGTCGAGCTCCGTGCCGGTGGCATCCTGCACGCGGATGCGCCAGGCAACCCCTTCCTTCCTCATGAACCGGCTGGTGAGGACGCAAGCCGGGCCGCTTCCGCCTCGGTCCCGCACCATATCGGCGGCGATGAACAGCGGCTTGCCGTTCTGCGCCTCGGCTAGCGGCGCTACGCCGAGAGCCAGAAGCAGCGCCAGGAAAACCGTCCGCGCGATCGCCATCTCTCCCCTCCCTTTCGATGTTCAATTCTAGCATCGATCGGCGAGCAGCGACAGCAATGGACCGCCCCGTCTAGCGGCGGCGGTTGCCCGAAGACCTGGTGAACCAACGGCCCGCCTGGTTCTCGGACTGCACGCGTTCGCGGTGCTCGGTGATCCATGCCTCGGCATCGGCTTCGGTGGCGAACGGTTTGACCGTGGTCGGAAAATTCTCCGGGATGCTGACTTCGACGCCGAACGACCCGTCCTCGAGAGGGATCACCCGGTAGGTCGCCTCGGCGTGGGGGTGTGTCTTTGGCATGGGCGGCATCCGGTCCTACCGAGCCCTTACGCCCGATCGGCTTTAGTTAAGAGGCGGCTCTTCGTGGGGATAGGGAGCGCCCGGTGCGGTTGGGCAGGCGCCCGGCGGCGGCAAGATTTCGACCCCCGGCCCGTGCTGATAAATCCGCCCATCCCGAATATAGACGGTAATGCCGAGCGCATGGGCGAGATTGCGGGCGGCGTCGGCTAGTTCGTGCGGGGTCATCGCTACTCTGCCTTCGGGGATCAAAGGTAGTATATTGGGATCGCGACAGCGAATAACAGGGTCGTGTCCATCACAGCGGCGCAGGCGAGCTAAGCCGGCGCGACAGGAAAATCTGCTGTGATCCGTAGGACAGCCAGATCCGCCGCGCGGCTATGAAATCGATGCCGAGAACGAGGTCGCCGTCCTTCAGGCTGACATCCGCGACGATCAGCGCCGGATTGTGGACGACCTCTCCCCCGATTTCCATGTGGGAAAAGCGGTGAAGGTGGGAGTTCAGACGCTCGGCTGCGGCACCGAGCGTCACCGTCGCACGGTCGCGCGACAACACTGCGTCGGTCACGCCGAGAGCCAGCGCCGCTTTGCTGGAGAGCACGCTCAGTTGCGCGCCGGTATCGATGAACGTGTCGATATGGCGGCCGTCGAGCTGCGCCGGAAAGGACAGGTGGTTGCTGAAGGTTTTGCGTGCCGGGATCGTCGCGTAGGGCTCGGCCCAGGCCGGCGCCGCGCTCGGGCAGGATTGCTTGCCGAAAAACACCATTCGGTGATGCGGCAGATCGAGATCGACATCAAAGCTACTAAGCGTGTCGGCGCCGAGGACCCCGTCCAGCGGGCCGGAGAACACGCTCGGCATATTGAGCGAGGCGACGCGCACCCGGCGCCACGGTATCGCCACATCGCCGGCGGTGAAGCTGCGCAACTCAACCTCGTTGGTCGCCAGGCTGCCGGAAAGCCCGCGAATCTGCCGGTCAAATTCGATGCGCGGTGTTTGTGCTCCGACGCGTTTGGCGGCGGCAGGCGTCAGGATCGTCCACTCGGCGCCGGTATCGAGCAGCAGCGTGAGTGGAGCGCCATTGGCCACAAGGGTAACGATCGGGGCATTGTGCAGAGTCGCAACCGTAATCTCGCCGACCCGACTGCTGCCGCAGCCGGCAGCTCGGGCCTCCGCCGCCGTACCCCCGAGCGCCGATGCGAGCACCACGGCGCCGCACAGAGCCCCACGCGACAGTCGGGGGAAGAACATCAAGCGGTGGTTAGGATCAGAGGGCGAGCCGGGGCCGTTCGTTGACGGCCAGCACGCGAATCCCGAAATCGTCGATCTGGATCGTGCTGATCGAAGCGAGGCCGACCTCGATCCGGGAATAGAAATCGAGCGGCATCCCGAGCGCGAACAGCAATGCGGCGCGGATCACATCGCCATGGCTGACGACGACCACCGTCCCGTCGCAGTGGGCTTGGCGCAACTCGAACAAGGCTTTTACCGCGCGTTCTTGAACCTGCCGCATGCTTTCGCCGCCGGGCACGCAGGCGATGCTGCGGCAGGTGCTCCATAACCGCCACCGCTCGTCAGTTCTGACCGCATCAAAGGTCAGGCCGGTC
>VAZT01000391.1 GCA_005884825.1 Alphaproteobacteria bacterium | reverse complement strand
GCGGCCGGTCGATCTCCTTGATGCCGTGACGTGAATCGATCAGCAGGCATACCCGCCGCAGCGCGGCGCGGGTCTGGAGATAGTGCCGCACGAGGCTCGTCCAGCTCCTGACGGCGGATTTCGGCGCCTCGGCATAGCCATAGCCGGGAAGGTCGACGAGCATCAGCCGGCCGCCGAGATCAAAGAAGTTGATCTGGCGCGTCCGGCCCGGGGTATTGGAAATCCGCGCCAGCATTCGGCGGCCAGTCAACGCATTGACGAGGCTCGACTTTCCGACATTGGAGCGGCCGACAAACGCGATTTCCGGCAATCCCTCCGGGGGCAGCGCCGACGGGCTTGGCGCGCCGGCGACGAAGCGGGCCTCGGCGGCGAAGAGCCGGCGACCAGCCTCGGCCAAGCTGGGATCGATCGCGTGCGGCGGGAACGTCAGGCGGCACCGGCGCGGTGCATAATCGTCCATTGCTGGGCGATGCTGAGCAGATTGTTCCACGCCCAGTAGATCACCAGCCCGGCCGGGAAGGCGGCGAGCATGTAAGTAAAGACGATCGGCAGCAGCATGAACATGCGTGCCTGGACCGGATCGACCGGCTGAGGGTTGAGCTTTTGCTGCAGAAACATTGTCAGCCCCATAATCAGCGGCCAGGCGCCGATCATCAGGATGGCCGGCGGGGTGAACGGCAACAGGCCGAAGAGGTTGGCAAAGGAGGTCGGATCGGGCGCCGACAGATCGTGAATCCAGCCGAAGAATGGTGCGTGCCGCATTTCGATTGTGACGAACAGCACCTTGTAGAGCGAGAAGAACACTGGAATCTGGATGACGATGGGCAGACATCCCGCCAGCGGGTTTGCCCCGACGCGCTTGTAAAGCGCCATCATCTCCTGCTGCTGCCGGGCCTTGTCGTCGGGAAACCGCTCGCGCAGCTTCTGGATCTCCGGCTGCAGCAGCTTCATCTTGCTCATCGCGTTGTAAGATTTGTTCGCGAGCGGGAAGAAGAGCAGCTTGACGCACAAGGTCAGCAGCAGGATGGCCAACCCGAAATTGCCTAGAAGTTTGTAGAAAAATTGCAGGATCAGAAAAATCGGCTTCGTCAAGAAATAGAACCAGCCGAAATCAATGGCGCGGTCGAACAGAGGAATCCCCGAGTCCTTGTAAGCGTCGAGGAGATTGACCTCCTTTGCGCCGGCGAAGAAACGGGCCGATGATTCGGCCGTGCCGTCCGCTGGGACGGTGACTTCGGGGCCGAGATAATCGGCCTGGTACCGATCGACCCCGCCGTCGACCGTATGGGTGAACCGCGCCTTTATCGCCTCGTTCTGGGGTGGTATCAGCGAGGTCAGCCAATACTTGTCGGTAAAGCCGAGCCAGCCCCCCTCGGACGAATAGTCGAGCGGCGTTCCCGGGTTGAGCGAGGAATATTTCACTTCCTGCAGCGAGCCGCCGAGATAGCCGATCAACCCCTCATGCAGGATGTAGTAGCCGGCCACATGCGGCGTGCCGGTGCGGCTGATGAGCCCATAGGGCAGCAACTTTACCGGGCTCTGGCCGGTGTTGCGGACCGAATCACGAACCGTGAACATGTAGTTCGGATCGACGCTGATCACGCGTGTGAAGACCAGCCCCTGCCCGTTATCCCAGGTCAAAGTGACCGGGCTGGTCGGAGTGAGAGGGCCGCCCGACGCGGACCACCGGGTCTGCGGCCCCGGCACTTTGACTTCCGGGGTGGCCGCGACCCAGCCGAATTCGGCGAGATAAGGATCCTGCGTGCCCGGCGGCGACAGCAATTCGACCTCGGGGCTCTTCGGATCAACGGTTTCGTGGTAATTCGCGAGCGTCAGGTCGTCGAGCCTTGCTCCCGACAGGTCGATCGAGCCGTGCAGCCGCGGCGTCGCGATCTTGACGCGTGGTTGCTCCTCGAGCGCCACTTCGCGGGTCTCGACGGCGTGCGCCGGTGCAGCCCCAGGAGGATTGGCCGAAGTCGCGGGAGAGGGAGCGGCCGATTGGGATGCCGGACCCGTCGTCGCCGGCGCGGTCACCGCGGTCCCGCCCGACGGGGCGGAAGGTTGCGGTGGCCGCATTCGCTCGAACGCGAACTGAAACGCGATCAGGATCCCGACCGAGAGCACGATCGCTATGAGAAGATTGCGTTGTTCCATTTCTTGGCAGTTGGAGTGAAGGGCCGGTCGAGGCTGGCCTACCGGCCCGAGCCGGCACGCGAGCAATCCAAGCCGTCCGGCTCTGGAACGGGATCATAGCCAGCGCCGCCCCAAGGATGGCAGCGGGCGAGCCGCCGCGAGGCGAGGATAATGCCGCGCCAGGCGCCGTGTCGCGCGATCGCTTCCGCGGCGTATTCCGAGCACGTTGGCAAGAAGCGGCAGGCGGGCGGCAGCAAGGGCGATACGAGCAGTTGATAGCCGCGCACCGCAACGCTCAGCGTCATGCTCGTCATCCACGCAAGAGGTTGCCGTTCCATCTCGTTACTCCCGCACGGCGGCCGACGAATGCCCCGCGGGGGTGTCTGGTCGCCAGGGCAGCCGAATGTGCGCGATTGCGATCAGGTTTACCAAGCCCACAGGAGTGTCGGGGAGCGCCGACCACCGGGCGCGCCACGATTCACGAGCCCCGCTGTCTTGCGGGCACGACAACGAAAGAAAATCGGAGCGGACGTCCAGCCTTACAACCCCGCTCGGCGAAATCAAGACTGGTCGGGCGGGCCCATCGGTTGTTTTCACCTCTGGCGCAGCAAAGACACAACCCGATCAGATCCTCGTCAGCTCGGAACCCTCGGTGGCGCTTGCGAGCGGAGTTGTTCCACTATTAAGTACCCTTCAGTCATGCGCGGGGTACTGCGGTTTTGACGTCGGACATGGGAAGCCGGCGAATGCGGTCCGATCGTTCTGGGCAGCGAGGCGCACAAGCGAGCCTTCTGCCGCATGCTGCTCGACACGCACAATCCATACCGACCGTCGATTGTCGATTGGCCCGCTCTCGACCCGGAGGCGCGCGATCGACTGGTCAGCCTGCCGATCTGGGATATCGCGATGCAGACCGAAGGCAACGCAAGTCTGCGGGTGCTGAGCTATGCCAACATTGTTGCCGACCCGCTGTTGCGGGAAGCAATCGAAATCGACGGTTTCGAGGAGAAACGACACAAGCAGGTTCTGACGAATCTCGTCGCGGCGTACGGAATCCGCCTCGCACCGGAGCCCGAATACCTGCCGCCCAAGCACCCGGAGTGGAGCTTCCTGCTCGCCGGGTTTTGCGAATGCGTCGACACCTTCTTTGCCTTTGGCCTGTTCGCGCTGGCCAAACGGTCGGGCTTCTTTCCGCCCGAACTCGTCGACACTTTCGAACCGGTTATTCAGGAGGAAGGCCGTCATATAATCTTCTTCGTGAACTGGGTGGCGTGGCACCGGCGCAATCTGCCGCTATGGCGGCGCGTTTTTTTCGCGGCCAAAATCGTTTCGGTGTGGGCATTCCTCATCTGGGAGAGGATCGGGTTCGCCCGGGGTCTCGATGGTGCCGCCCGGGCTCAGCCGGGCAGCACGCCCCAGGACAATAATTTCGTGTTCACCGGCAGCCGGGCGATCGGCAGCGGTAATGTCTCCGCCGCGGCGGTCATCGACATCTGTCTGAGTGAGAACAAGCGCCGCTTCGCCGGCTATGACCCGCGGTTGTTGCGGCCTCGGTTAATGCCGCGCCTGATGCGCTTCGCCCGACGCTTCATGCGATAACGAGGCTCGACCGGCACCCGACGGCCTTGGCGCGCCGCCGCCCCCGATGCGGCGCAAAGCCGCTTCGAGATCGGCAACGAGTTCCGCAAAGGGCCGATCGGCGGTGCCGGCCCTGGCAATCAGCACATAATCGGTTCCCGGTTGTCCAAGAGCCGGCAAGACGCTCGCCGCTGCCGCGCGCAGCCGCCGCTTCGCGCGGTTGCGGACGACGGCGTTGCCGACCTTTCGGCTCGCGGTGAACCCGACCCGTATCCTGGCGGCGCCACTTGGTTGGTGCGGACGCGGTGCGGCTTGCACAACCAAGCCCCGCCCGGCCGCCCGCCGCCCGCCGCCCGCCACTCTAAGGAAGTCGGTGCGGACCTTCAGCGTTTCGAGTTTGCGGCCCACAAGTCTGAGGCTGACCCGGAAAGCCCGCCATCAGGCGGAAAGGCGCTTGCGGCCCTTCGCCCGGCGCGCCGCCAAAACCCGTCGGCCGGCGACCGTCGCCATCCTCGCCCGGAACCCATGACGGCGTTTGCGAACCAGGTTGCTGGGCTGATAAGTACGCTTCACGGCTGCAATTCCGATTAGGGATCTCTCTCGAGCGGAGGCGGCTATATAGTGGCGCCGGCCGGGGGCGTCAACGGTGGCAGGGAGAGAAGGGACGCTACCGGCCCGCCGAAGCGTTCTACACACGCCCGGCTTAGCAATCGGCGAGGAGGTTTTGCGGATGTTCGATGATGCGGCGGTCGCGGCCGCCGACCGTGCCGCCCGGATTTGGGCCGCAAGCGAACCGGGACCGATCGACCCCGGGAGCGAGGCGCACAAGGCGGCCTTTTGCCGTATGCTGCTCGACACGCACAACCCCTACAAGCCATCGATCATCGAATGGCCAGAGCTCGACGCCGAGGCTCGCGAGCGCCTCGTCAGCCTGCCGATCTGGGACATCGCGGTGCAGACCGAAGGGAAAGCCCGCCAGCGCGTGTTGAGCTATGCCGCGATGATCAAGGACACATTGCTGCGGCGCGCCGTCGAACTGGACGGGTTCGAGGAAGGGCGCCACAAGGAGGTCCTTTCCAACCTCGTCGAGGCCTATGGCATCCGCTTGGCGCCGGAGCCGGAATACCGCCGTCCGCGCGATCCGGAATGGGCCTTCATGGTGACGGGCTTCAGCGAGTGCATCGACAGCTTCTTCGCCTTTGGCCTGTTCGCGCTCGCCAAGCGCTCGGGTTTTTTCCCGCCTGCGCTCGTTGATACCTTTGAGCCCGTCATGCAGGAGGAGGGCCGGCATATCCTGTTCTTTGTCAATTGGGTGGCGTGGCACAAACGAAACCTGGCATGGTGGCGCCGCCCGCTCTTCGCAGCGAAGGTGTTGGCAGTCTGGGCTTTTCTCGTATGGGAGCGCATCGGCATCGCCCGCAGCGTTGGCAGTGCAGGCGACGCCCCATCGGGAATGGCAGCCCAGG
>VAZT01000390.1 GCA_005884825.1 Alphaproteobacteria bacterium | reverse complement strand
GCCAGTACCCGGTAGCTATTTCCCATCCGCTGAGGCCTTCCGATCCTGATGCGGAGATGCAGCATCGGCGAGTATTGGCTATTCTTAACCGGGCACGCCAATGCAGGAGAAGGCGCCGATGAAGGTCAAGGGCCTCGAAATTCTTCGCTGCGACGCCGGCTGGCGAAACTATCATTTCCTCAAGCTGGAGACCGACGAGGGCGTCGTCGGCTGGAGCGAGTTCGACGAGGGTTTCGGCTCGCCCGGGGTCAGCGCCGTCATCGAGCGGCTCGCCGGGCGGGTTGTCGGACAGCCGGTGTTCGACCACGAGCGGATCTATACCGAGCTGTATTGCTTCACCCGGCCGGCCGCGGGCGGCGTGGTTGCGGAAGGGCTCGGCGCCATCGAGAATGCGCTGCTCGATGCCAAGGCCAAGGCGCTCGGGGTGCCGTGCCACGCGCTGCTCGGCGGCAAGGTGCGAGACCGTATCCGGGTCTATTGGTCGCATTGCGCGACTTGGCGGATAAATCATCCGACGCTCTACAAACCCGCGATCACGAGCCTGGACGGGGTAAGGGCGATCGGCGCCGAGGTGCGGGACAAGGGTTTCACCGCGCTGAAAACCAATGTCTTCATTTACGATGGCGGCGCTCCACGCGGCTGGCGCCCCGGGTTTGGGGTCCCATTCATGCCGGAACTCAACGTCGACAAATCAGTGTTGCGCAATTTGCGCGCCCACCTCGAAGCCATACGCGACGGCGCCGGCCCCAATGTCGATCTGCTGCTCGACCTGAACTTCAATGCCAAAACCGAGGGCTATCTGAAAATTCTCCGGGCGATCGCCGATATCGAGATGTTCTGGGTCGAGATCGACAGCTATAGCCCCGCGGCGCTCGCGCATATTCGCCGGCAGAGCCCGCATCCGATCAGCTCGTGCGAAACCCTCCTCGGATTGCGCGAATTCCTGCCTTATTTCCGCGAGCAGTCAATGGATGTTGCGATCGTCGATGCGGTGTGGAACGGGGTATGGCAGTCAATGAAGATCGCGGCCGCCGCCGACGCCCATGAGGTCAATATCGCGCCGCACAACTTCTACGGCCACTTAGCCACGATGATGAACGCGCATTTTGCGGCGGCAACGCCCAATCTGCGGATCATGGAGGTCGACATCGATCGCCTGCCTTGGGACGAGGATTTGTTCACCAATCCGCCGCAATTCGAGGACGGACACCTGATCGTTCCCGACGAGCCGGGGTGGGGCACGGAACCCAATGAGGACGGAATCCGCGCGCATGAGCCCCGGGTCGCGGGCGGGCTGCTGAATTACCGTCAGCCATAAACGCGATAGGAGCGACGGCACTAGGCCGCCAGAGGCGCGGCTCCGCTCGAGGCCGCGGCCGCCCTTTCGGCCTTTTCCGGAAGGCCCATCAAACGGCGCAGCGCGTCACGGCCGCGCGACAGGCGCGAGCGAACCGTGCCTACCGGGACACTGAGGACCTCTGCCGCGGTCTCGTAAGACATCCCTTCGAGCCCGACGAGCAGGATCACCTCGCGTTGCTCGCCCGGCAGGCGGCCGAGCGACTGCTCGAGTTCGCGAAGCTGGCTCGATGCGGTCGGATCCGTGGTGGCGACGAGCGAGGACGACATCTGCTCAATGTCGACGGTCGCCTCGTCGCGCATCGCACGCCGCACCATGTTGACGTAGTGATTGTGCATGATCGTGAAGAGCCAAGCGCGAATATCGGTGCCGGTCTGCCAAAGATGGGATTTGGAAATTGCGCGCAGCAGCGTTTCTTGCACGAGATCGTCTGCGCGATCGGCACTCCGAGTGAGCGCCCGCGCATAGCGCCGAAGTCTCGGAATCTCTCGCTCGACGAGACCATTAAATTCCGACATGCTCTTCCTTCCAGCGAATCGTCCCGTCTCCGGGCGTTGCTCTAAAACTTAAGAGCGCCTCTGTAATCGGCGTATGAACGGCGCTCTGGTATTTGGTAAAAAGTTGTAATCGGAATGTAAATTTTTTCGTTAACCCAGAATTTGGTTCAGGTCAGGTTTATGGTACGAATGTTTCCTTATATTTACATTTTGAGAGCTTCGCTTACCTTTACTGCAATCATTGCGGGAACTTGTGGTTTCCCAGGTTTGTTGGCTATCGGCAATTACCCGTCAGTAAGGAGTGTCAGGATGAAAGCGATGCTGGTCCCTGCAGCTTTTGCCGTAGCCGTCACAGGCCTAGCGCTAAGTTCCACTCCTGCGCCGGCCAAGGGCTGCGTGAAAGGGGCGGTCATCGGCGGGGTTGCCGGGCATTTTGCCGGTCACCACGGGCTGCTCGGAGCAGGCGCGGGCTGTATTATCGGCCATCACGAGGCCAACAAGCACGCGCGCGAGCGCGAGCGGGCCTACCATGATGAAGGGTACGGCAGCGGCGCTCCGCCCTATGATCACGACTCCGGCTACGCTCCGCGCTGAATAGGCGCCGCGGCGGCTGCGGCTCCCCGCCCGGACCAGGTTCAGACTTGCAGTATTTCAGCATTCGGAGCGGCTTCGAGTTCGCAGGCGTTCACCGTCATTGCCAGCATGCTGTAATAGCCGATGGCGCCGGTCAGCTCGATAAACCCCTGATCGCCGAACCGCTTCCGGAGTGAGGCGGCGCTCGCCTCGTCGATCCTGTGTTTGCGGAGGAGCTGCCGCGTAAACTCGACGATTTCGGCGTCTTCTGGCGAGATGCCGCGCGAGTGGTTCTCGCGAATCGCCGTAATCGTCTCCTCGGGAACGCCCTGGCGCCGCGCGCCGCCGGTCTGGGCACCCCAGACATAGACCGCTTCGTACTCGCGCGCGACAGTCATCGCGGCGAGCACCCGAGCCCGCATGTCGAGCGAGCCCTCGAAGCGCACAAATGCGCCGAGGTGAGCCACACGGCCTGCCAGTTCCGGACAGTGCAGAAACATCGTAAAAGGCCCCTGAATCGCGCCGCGACTTTGGGCGATCGCGTCCACGATCGCGTGGTGCTTTTCAGGAACCTGTTCCTTGCCGGTGATCGGCTGCAGTCTGGCCATGTTCATCCCCTCACTTTTGTAACCGTCGGCTGCGAGGATACGATCCAGGTCATCCGCGGGAAAGGAGATTGCGGATGACCCAGATTAGCCGCCGTACCATTGAGACAAACGGCATAGAAATGCACTTGGCCGAGGGAGGGACGGGTCCGCTGGTCGTGCTGTGCCATGGTTTCCCCGAATCCTGGTATTCCTGGCGGCACCAGCTGACGGCGCTCGCCGAGGCCGGTTTCCATGCCGTGGCACCCGACATGCGCGGTTACGGCCGAACCGATCGCCCTGAAGCGATCGACCAATACACGCTCTTCCATCTCGTTGGCGACATGGTCGGCCTGCTCGACGCCTTGGGCGAGGAGCAAGCGGTCATCGCCGGTCACGACTGGGGCGCGCCGGTGGCGTGGCATGCCGCGCTGTTGCGCCCGGACCGCTTCCGTGGCGTGATCGGCCTCAGTGTACCGTTCCGGCCGCGCGGTGCGGTCCGCCCGACCACCGTGATGCCGCAGACCGACGACGCGGTCTTCTATCAGCTCTATTTACAGACCCCGGGCGTGGCCGAGGCCGAATTCGAGCACGATGTCCGGAGGTTCATCCGCTCCAACCTCTATTCGATCTCCGGGGATATAGTGGACCGCGAGCCCGCTGCCCTCATGGTGCCCCGCCAAGGCGGCCTACTCGCGCGCTGGGCGACGCATTTCGTGAACCCCGCAACGCTGCCTTCCTGGCTGACCGAGGCCGACGTCGATTTCTACGCCGATGAATTCGCCCGGACCGGGTTTCGCGGCGGCCTCAATTACTACCGCAACATTGATCGCAACTGGGAGCTCCTCGCTGCCTTTACCGGAGCACTTGTGACTGTGCCTGCGTTAGCGCCGCGATGATCGACTTCCTGCGCGGCCTTTCGTCAATGCGGTAACCCGGTCGGCGCCGGGCGCTTCTCGGCGATCGTGCGCCAGATGCGGGCCCAGACCAGAAGCCCGGCCCGATTGCTGTGTCCGAGCATCAGATCGGCGTATTTGGCGGCCTGGAGCTCGGCATGCTCGCCGAATTCAGTCATCATCTGGTCAGCGGCGCGCAGGACTTCGAAATCGGACAACATCAGTCTCTCCCCAGTTCAGTCGATCATATCGCGGGCGTTCGAGATGGCAGTGTCGGCTTTGCGTTCCAGCCCGAACAGCGACCATGTGCGTCGGCCGGCGCACTCACCGTGCGCGGCCTTCCCACACCGGCCGTGCTGTCCGAGGCTTGCCGGGCCGCCGTGATTCCGCCGCTGAGCGAGCCCGAGCATGAGACAATCCCGTCCCAGACAGCTCGTCCATAGCGGCATCTCAAATCGCATCCTCGTCTCCATCCGGAGCGCGCTGTGTCGAGAGCCGACCTTAGGTCCTAAAACTTAAAATTGTCGGGGAATTGGTGGTTAAGCGCCTAAAATTCGAAGTTAATGCCGGATATCGCCAATCTGGCGCCATATCACCAACAGACTAAAGACGGCTGGTTTCATCCAGACGGAATCCACTGTTTACCCTCCTCTGGGAAACCGGTAATCTGCCGCCGGCGCATTTGAACGGGGCGCTTGTGTCTGGAGGAGGATCGGATGGCCATATTTACGCATGTTACGGTGGGAACGAACGACCTTGCGAAGGCGCGCTCCTTTTATGACCGCGTACTGGGCACGCTCGGCTATAAGCGTTTGAACGATCTGGGCGAGAACGGCTCGATCTGGGGCGAATCGGCCCCGGAATTCTTCGTGCTGAAGCCGGCCAACGGACAACCGGCGACATTCGCCAATGGCGGCACGATCAGCTTTGTCGCGCCGAGCCGTGCGGCGGTTGCAGAATTCCACAAGGCCGCGCTCGCAGCCGGCGGTAAGGATGAAGGCGCGGTCGGGCCGCGCAGCTGGCATCCCAGTGCCTATGCGGCGTATGTCCGCGATCTCGACGGCAACAAGCTCGCGGCTTACTGCTTCAAGCCGGAATAATTCGCTGTCGCCATGCTGGCCCGGCCGACGATTGGGCCAGCAGACGTCCCCGATCGCCCGCTTGACTGTTTGTTGACGCACTCGTCGTTAGAACCTGCCCCTGCGTACGAGTATGCGGAAGGTTCAGCGAATGGAAAAGCATATTGCCGCGCGTCCCGGTATCTGGTTGGCAGCTGTTACCGTGGCGACGATGCTGCAAGCATCAGGCGTGCAGGCGCAAGAGTTCAGCCAGATTCTGAGCGGCTACGCAATTGCGCCGGTTCATCTCAACCTCAAGGGCAAAGATTGGGCATTGGTGGGCCTGGGGAGCTACCTGGTGAACACGACCGGGTGCAATGATTGCCACACCTGGCCCAACTGGGCGGATGGACACAATCCCTACTTGCCGGGTCAGCAGCCCGAGCAGATCAATACGGCGGCATATATGGCGGGCGGGCGGCCGTTTGGGGCGGACGCGGTTAACCCGAAGATCCAGGTTGTTTCGGCAAACATTACCCCGGACAAAAACGGAATGCCCGCGGGGCTGACACGGAGCCAATTTCTCCACCTCATGCACACCGGCGACGATCCCGATGATCCGACGCGGAAGCTCAAGATCATGCCGTGGCCGCTCTATCGCTGGAAGACCGACCTAGACCTCATCGCGATTTACGAATATCTCCGAGCGATACCCAGCATACCTGCCAACTGAGGCGGTCTTGACTCACATCGTCACCGGCTCGACATCGCCGGGATCGTATTCGTAGAGCCAGCGCAGCGCGTTTGGGGAGCGGTCGCCGGCTTTGGCCCACTCGGCGTCGCGTGCCTGCTGCGCCGGGCCGTCGCGCAGGTGAAATCGAGTCTTGTTGGCGCGCGACATTGCCTGCAGGCGGGTGACGCGCGGCAGGCGCAGCCGTTCGTAGCGTAACAACGCCTCGGTCGGATCGCCGATTGTGCGGAGGCAGGCGGCGAGCGCGGCGCCGTCCTCGATAGCCATTGCCGCGCCCTGGCCCATAAAAGGGTACATCGGGTGGCAGGCGTCGCCCAATAGCGTCGTGCGGCCGACCGACCACCTCGGGAGTGGATCGCGGTCGAACAAAGCCCAGATAAAACAGGTCTCGGCCGCCGCAATGATCGTTCGGACGTGCTCGTGCCATCCTGCGAAAGCGGTGAGCGCCCGCGCGACCGTGGCGCGGTCGGTCCAATCTTCGCGGTTCCATTCGTCGTGCTCGGTCCAGCCGACAAAATTGAGCAGCCGCCCGCGCGAGACGAAGTAATGCACAAAATGCCGCCGAATGAATGCCGTCGGCGCCGACCAGCACATCTACGGCGATATGCGCGCCGTTGTCGAACCAAGCCTCGACGGCGTCGCCCCGCTCGCCAGCGCCGAGCAGCCGGTGGCCCAGATGGACGCGCTCCGCCGGGAAGGCCGCGGCAATGACCGAGAGCAGGTCGGCGCGGTGAATGGTCATGTGCGGCGCGCCGTAGAGCTGCTCGCAAAGCGGATTGAGCGGCGCCCGCTGCAAGGTGCGGCCGTCCTGCCAGCGCCGCTGATGGGTCCCGACCGGTCGCACGCCTTCGCGGTCGAGCCCCTCGGCGAGGCCGAGCCGGCGCAGCACGCGCGTCGCATTGGGGGCCATATTGATCCCGCCGCCGACCTCGGTCAGCTCAGGCGCCTGCTCGTAAACCTCGACCTCGAACCCGGCCTGCAGCAGCGCCAGGGCAGCGGTGAGGCCACCAATGCCGCCGCCGATCACCGCGATGCGGAGCGGCGTGCCTATCATTCGGCTGTTACGCTCGGCCCCACAGCCGCTTTGAGGCGATTGCGGCGCCTTCGGCCATCGCGCGCAGCTTCTTGAACGAGATGTCGGGGTCGAGCTTGCCGTAGCCGGCGAAGGTGCCGAAGCCGCAATCGCTGCCGGCAATGACGCGCTCGCGGCCGACGATGTCGGCGAAGCGGCAGATGCGCTCGGCGACCAGCTCGGGGTGCTCGACGTAGTTGGTCGAGGTGTCGAGCACACCAGGCACGAGAATCTTGTCGTCGGGCAGCTTGGTCTCCTCCCACACCGTCCATTCATGCGCATGGCGGGGATTGGCGGCCTCGACGACCAGCGCCTGAGGTTTTGCGTTGACCAGAATCGGGGCGACCTTCGCAAACGGAATGTCGTGGTCGTGCGGCCCCTCGTAATTGCCCCAGCAGATATGGATGCGCATGCGGTCGGCCGGGATATTGCGCACCGCATGGTTCAATGCCTCGACATGGAATGCCGCGCGCTTCAGAAAATCGGCCTCGCTCAGATCCTGGAAAGAGGTATGGTGCGCCATTGCAAGATCCGGGCAGTCGAGCTGCAAGACAAAGCCGGCATTGGCGATCGCTTCGTATTCTTCCTGCATCGCGGCGGAGATGGCTTCGACATAAGCCTCATGCGTCGGGTAATACCGGTTGGTCTGAAACACCGGCACGAGCCCGGGAGAAGCAGCGGTCATGAACCCTTCGGCGACCGTAACCTCGGCAAGTGCAGCGCGGAGATTCGCGAGATC
This sequence comes from Alphaproteobacteria bacterium, assembly GCA_005884825.1. GTDB lineage: Bacteria > Pseudomonadota > Alphaproteobacteria > ATCC43930 > CGMCC-115725 > AP-15. The sequence continues at coordinate 5,167 of VAZT01000390.1, read as the reverse complement.
CAGCGCGAGCGGCTCGCGGTCGCGCACGGCCACCGGGCCGACGCACATCGCGCGCCTTGCGACATTGGCGCCCGTCATCCGCTCATAAGCGGCGACAAAGTTCGGGTGCTCCCTCGTATCCAGCCGCGGTTTGGCGGGCTCGTGGCCCGAGAACCCCGACAGGCGATCCGCGACATAAGTCGAATAGCCGGGCTTCGACATCTCGCCGTCATTGACGATGTCAACGCCGGCCTCGGCCTGGCGGCGAACGATGCCGAGGACCGCCTGCCGGGTCAGGCGTTCGAGCTCGGCCTTGTCATACGGCTCGCCCTGGTCCTTGCGCACCAGGAGCTGGCGCAGCTCGGGGGGCCGCGGCAGGCTCCCGACATGGGTCGTCAGAATGCGATCCTGGCTGGTCTTCATCGGTATCTCCCCCTTTTCTAGAACCGGATGTCCTGTGGCGGCAGGCCGAATTCGGAGCGGGCAAACACGAAGGCGGCGCGCTCGGGATTATTGCCGGCATGCGCCCGCATCGCATGCACGTCGCGCCAGGCGCGTTGGATCGGGTTATTGAGAAAGATGCCGCGGCCGCCGCTCGCCTCGAATAGCCAGTCGACCGCCTTGACGCTCCAATCAATGGCTTTCCCGGCGTCCCATTTGCAGCGGGCGCGCGCCGACAGCGGAATTTCTTCGCCGGCGCGGGCGAGGCGCATCATCTCGGCAAAATTGCCGAGCACGCGGTCGCGCGCGGCGCCGATCGCGGCGGCGGCCTCAGCCAAGCGATATTGGGTAAACGGGTCCTCGGCGACGCGCGACTGGTCCCGCAAATTGATTCGCTTCAGCGACTGTTCCCGGAACGCCTCCAACGCGCCCAGTGCGGCGCCAATGGCCGGCGCCGTAATACCGTTCGCAAAGACGAGCCCGAAAGGCAGGCGGTAGAGTGGCGCGTCACCGCACAGCCCCATGACGTGCCAATTGTCGTCGATCGCATAATCACTGCGCGGCACCAGGAAAACGCGTGCGTCCGGCGGCTGTCCGGTCTGGACCGATGGCACAATCCCGCCGAGCACCGCCCATTGGCAGAAATCGCAGCCGCTGGAGAACGACCACCGCCCACTAAGGCGAAACCCGCCATCGACCCGCTGCACCGTCCCAGTCGGCGCCAGCGAGGTCGAGAGCTGGACACTGGTGTCCTCGCCCCAGACGTCCTCTTGCGCCTGCGGCGGAAAAATCGCCAGGTGCCAATTGTGCACCCCGATGACCCCGAGGATCCAGGCGCTCGACCCGCATACTGCGCCGACCTCCATGACTGCCTGGTAGAACGTCGCCGGATCGAGTTCGTAGCCGCCGTAACGTCTCGGCTGCAATGCGCGAAAGAGCCCGGCCTCCTGGAAATCGGCAAAGGTCTCGTCAGGCAGCCGCCGCAGCTTCTCGGCACCAGCGGCGCGCTCGCGCACCGCCGGCAGCAAATCGCGCACAAGATTCAAATATGCCTCAGGTGTCACGAAGCCTCCGCGCCTCCACACTCCATCCCGGCGCAGGCCGGGACCCATCGAGACAAGGGCCGAAACCGTGGATATATGGGTCCCGGCCTGCGCCGGGATGGCGACTAGCCAAGAGGGCCTTGGAAAATCTGGTCGACGTAGGTGTCGGAAAGCGGTTCCAGTGCCTCCGGCCATTGGCCATTGACGCGGCGCCGCTCGGAGGCCTGGCGCACCCGGCCATCCCAGCCGATCTGCTCCATGTAATAATAGAGCTGGATGCAGTGGCCGTCCGGGTCGAGCGCAAAGGCCGTGTAATCGATGCCGGGGTAGAGTTCGGGGGGAATCGAGTCGATGAAAGCGACACCGTGCTCCTTCAGAAAAGCGACGGCCTCGCGCAGCTGCGAATAATTGCCGACTTCCACCCCGAAAGACATGCAAGTCGTATGCTCGCTGAGCCCGAGGGTGCGCCGCAATTCCTTTGGGTATAGCGCGACGCTGTGGTGCTCGGCGCCGCAGCGCAGAAACGCGCAGCGGGCGCCGCGATAGATCGTCTCCTCGCTGCGCACGAAACCGAGGCGCTCGGTGTAGAAATTCTCGGCGCGGTCGATGTCGTCGACAAACAGCCCGACCGGGCCGACCTTGGTGATTTTGAACGGCCGCGGCAACAGCACCCCTTCGACGTCGAAGGTCGCTGGCAAGGTCTCTTTCGGCCGGTGTCCGGAATAGACGTCGATGCCCTTTTCGACTGCCTCGGCCAGCTCGGCGGCTTCCGACATCTGCGGCAATGGGGGCTTTTCGTTGAAGCCGCGGTAATACATGTCGCGCGGCTTGCTGAGGCGGTTCCAGCCGACCTGCTCGATGCCATAGTAGAATTCGTTGGTGTGGCCGTCGGGATCGTAGACATAGACGTGCCAGTTGCTGCCCGGCATGTCGCGGCCGACGCGCTGGATGCGGACCTGCTGCTCCTCGAAATAGGTGTGGGCGTCGACGATCTCTTTCAGGCTGCCGCATTGCCAGGTGATTTGGTTGATCGTCACCTCGGGTGCGAATTTGCGGTCGGCGCGGTGGTCCATGACCCGCTTCGGGAACAGCACGAAGGCGTGGTGGTCGGTGCCGTAGCGCATGAAATAACCGCGCGGGTCGCCGAGATCGGCGTCCTTCGGGAACCACGGGGCCCGCGAGAAATCGAGCGTGTCGGAAGCGGTAAAGCCGAGCAGGTCGCCATAAAATTCGCGGCCCTCCGGCAATCTCTCGACATTGAACCCGAAATGGCCGAGGCGGCGGATCTTGAATGGCCGTTGTAGGTAAATCCCACCGACATCGTAGCGCTGTGTTGTCGCTGACATTGCTGGTTCCCTCCTTTAGAGCCCCGACGTACCTTACCTGGACGGTTCGGCTTGCAGCTGGATGTAGTTTTCGCGCCCGATCTTGCCAATCAGCTCCAGTTGCGTCTCGAGGAAATCGACGTGCTCCTCCTCGCCCTTCAGGATTCCGCTGAACAGGTCGCGGGTGCCGAAATCGCGTACGCCTTCGCAATAAGGGATCGCCTCCCGCAGTTGCGGCATCGCCAACTGCTCGAGCCGCAGATCGCATTCCAGGACGTCGGGCATGCTCTTGCCGATCAGCAGCCTGTCGAACTCCAGACGCGGCTCGCCGTCTAGGAACAGAAGGCGTTTGATCAGCAAGTCCGCATGCTTCATCTCGTCGATCGACTCGTCGTATTCATGGGCTCCCAGCTTGACGGCACCCCAATGATCCAGCATCCGTGCATGGAGGAAGTATTGATTGATCGCGGTCATCTCGTTCCGCAGTACGGCATTTAGGTGCTGGATAACGGTCGCGTCGCCTTGCATGTTGGCCTCCCTAATCCGTCGACGAATGCAACTCCGGCCGTATTCCGATGTCAACGGCCTCGCCGAGCCGGTGGAACCCGATTTGCCATCGGTGTAGGGTCACCCCGGTTCTACAGGAGGGAAGGAGGATCCAGATGACCCAGGCGCTCGAGGGCATTCGCGTCATCGACTTCACGCATGACCAGGCAGGCCCCTCCTGCACGCAGATGCTCGCCTGGCTCGGCGCCGATGTGATCAAGATCGAGCGCCCGCCGCACGGCGACCGCGCGCGCCGGTTGTGGAACATAGACAACCCGGACCTCGACAGTTTCTTTTTCCTGCTGCTCAACAGCAACAAGCGCAGCACCGTCGTCAATCTGCGGACCGAGGAGGGCAAGGAGATCGCCTGCCGCCTGATCCAAAACGCCGATATCGTCGCGGAGAACCTCGGCCCGGGCGTTATGGAACGGCTCGGCCTCGGCTACGAGGCGGTCAAGATGCTCAATCCGCGGGCGATCTACGCCTCGGTCAAGGGGTTCGGCTCCTATGGCCCCTATAGCGCCTTCAAATGTTTCGAGCCGGTGGCGCAGGCGACATCCGGGGCAATGAGCGTGACCGGCGAGGCCGGCGGCCCGCCGATGGTCAACGGCGCCAATATCGGCGATTCCGGCACCGGCATGCATTTGACGATCGCCATCCTCGCGGCGCTGGTCCAGCGCGAACGCACCGGCCGCGGCCAGCTCGTCGAGGTCGCGATGCAGGAGGCGGTACTGAACCTGACCCGGGTCAAGTACACGCAGACCTTGGCGACCGGGAAACCGCTCGAACGCACCGGCAACCGCTCGGCGACCGGTGGCTGGTCGGACCTTCTGCGCTGTGCCGGCAACGGCTCGAACGACTATGTCTACATGATCATCCCGCCCGATAATCCCGAGATGTTCGACGCGATGACCGAGGTGATCGGGCGCCCGGATCTGCGCAATGACGTCCGTTTCGCAACGCCGCCGGCGCGCGCCCGGAACGGGGCGGCATTGACCGCCGAGCTCGAAGGCTGGACGGCGCAGCGCGAAAAACGCGAGGTCATGAAAGCCTTCGCCGGACGCGGCATCGTCTGCGGCGCGGTGCTCGACACCGCCGAGGTCCTCGCCGACCCGCATCTGCGCGAGCGCGAGACGATCTTCGACCTCGAACACCCGACGCGCGGCCGTTTCTCGGTGATCGGCTGCCCCGTGCGCCTCTCGGATTCACCCATCGCAGCCAAGCGCGCGCCGCTGAAGGGCGAGCACACGGAGGATGTGTTGCGCAGCCTCGCCGGCTACACGCCAGAGGAGATCCGGCAATTGCGCGAAAACAAAGTCATCTGATTCAACCCGTCATTCCTGCGAAAACAGGAATCCAGGGCGGTAGGGTCCTGCCTTTAGCCCCTGGACCTCCGCTTTCGCGGGGGCGACGACAAGACTGGGAGGAACCGAAATTGAGTGAACACGGATCGATGAACGGGGCCGAGTGGCTGGCCCGCGCGCTGGCCGAGGCGGGTACGACGCACGTCTTCTTTGTCGAGTCGGTGCTGCGCCGCACGTTGCTGCAATTGAAGGATCTGGGCGTGACCCCGATCCTCGCGCATTCGGAAAAGGCGGCGGCCTATATGGCCGACGGCTATGCCCGGATTGTCGGGCGGCCGGGGGTATGTATGGCGCAGGCGGTCGGCGCGGCCAATCTGGCGTCGGGGCTGCAGGACCCTTTTCTGGGGCGCGCCCCGGTGGTTGCGCTGACCGGACGCAAGCCGCCGTCGTTTCAGCATCGCAACGCGTACCAGGAAATTCCTCACGCGCCGCTCTTCGCCGCGGTGACCAAGTTTTCCACCACCGTCGA
>VAZT01000389.1 GCA_005884825.1 Alphaproteobacteria bacterium | reverse complement strand
GCGTGAAGACCGGCGGCGGCCAAATTCTCAACGGCCCGATGCAGGTGCCGGGCGGCAGCTGGATCATCCAGGGCAAGGACCCGCAGGGCGCGATGTTCGCACTGGTCGGGCAGAAGGCCTAGCCGCATTTCGGAGCGCCCGCCTTACCGCCGACGCCAGAAAATGAAGCAGTTGCTGTAGGTGGCGCTACCCTCACCCACCAGCCCTTCGGGCTTGGTCCCCCCTCTCCCGCGGTCCGGCGCGGTGCGGGAGAGGGGCTTTGAGGTGAATGGGTTTTAGCCCCTCTTCCGCACCGCGGGAGAGGGTGCCGAGCGCAGCGAGGCGGGTGAGGGTTTTACTTCCAGTCGTCGCCTCGCCTCGCCTCGCCTCGCAGAGAAGGGCTGGGATGACCAAATCATGGTTATGACGGCGCTGGCCGGATGGCCGGCGCCTATTTCTTCTTGCGGCGGCGTGGTCGTGTATAGTGCGTCGCCATCGGAAAGGAGGCGCCGGTGGAAATTCGGCAAGCTCTGACGTTCGACGACGTGATGCTGGTCCCGGCGGCGTCCGAGATCATGCCCGGTGAGACGGATACTCGGACTCGCCTCACCCGCGAGATCGAGCTTGGGATCCCGCTGGTCTCGGCGGCGATGGATACGGTGACCGAAAGCGCGCTCGCGATCGCAATGGCGCAGACCGGCGGGATCGGCGTCATCCACCGCAATATGACGTTCGAACAGCAGGCCGACGAAGTCCGCAAGGTCAAGAAATTCGAGGCCGGCATGGTCGTCAACCCGGTCACGATCCACCCGGACGAGAGTCTCGCGGATGCACTGCGGCTGATGGCCGACCACAAGATCTCCGGCATCCCGGTCGTCGAGCGCGGTTCCGGCCGGCTCGCCGGCATTCTGACCAACCGCGACGTCCGATTCGCCGACGACCCGCGGCAGCCGGTCGCCGAGCTGATGACGAGGCACGGCCTTATCACGGTGCGCGAAGGTGTTGCCCGCGAGGACGCCAAACGCCTCCTGCACCAACATCGCATCGAGAAGTTGCTTGTCGTCGACGAAGCCTATCGGTGCGTCGGCCTGATAACCGTCAAGGACATCGAGAAAGCGCAGCGATATCCGACGGCCTGCAAGGATGAGCATGGCCGTCTGCGGGTCGCTGCGGCGACCGGCACCGGCAGCGAGGGCATCGAGCGCGCCGAAGCGCTGTTCGCAGCCGGTCTCGACGTTTTGGTTGTCGATACCGCACACGGTCATTCCGACCGGGTGTTGCGCACCCTGAGCGAGGTTCGCCGGCTGTCGAATTATACCCAGGTAATCGCCGGCAATGTCGCGACGGCGGAGGGTGCGCGGGCCTTGATCGAGGCCGGCGCCGATGCGATCAAGGTCGGCATCGGTCCGGGCTCGATCTGCACGACCCGCATGGTGGCGGGGGTCGGCGTCCCGCAATTCACCGCGATCGTCGACACGGTCGCGGAATGCCGCAAAACCGGGGTCCCGGTGATCTCGGATGGCGGCATCAAGTTTTCCGGCGACCTCGCGAAGGCGGTCGCCGCCGGGGCCGATTGCGCGATGCTCGGCTCGTTGTTCGCCGGCACCGACGAGAGTCCGGGCGAGGTCTTTCTCTATCAGGGGCGCAGCTACAAATACTACCGCGGGATGGGCTCGATCGGGGCGATGGCGCGCGGCTCGGCCGACCGCTATTTCCAGCAGGAGGTGACGAGCACGTTGAAGCTCGTCCCCGAGGGGGTCGAGGGCCGCGTGCCGCATAAGGGCCCGGTCGGCAATATCGTCCACCAGCTGATCGGCGGATTGCGGGCGGCGATGGGCTACACCGGCAACCGCACGATCCGCGAAATGCAGAAGAACTGCACCTTCGTGCGGATCACCGGGGCCGGGCTGCGCGAGAGCCACGTCCACGACGTCGCGGTCACCCGCGAAGCCCCCAATTACCCGCAGGACCGTTGACGACTCGTTCTGTCGTTCCCGCGAAAGCGGGAACCCAGGAGGGCAATCCCCGGCTGCGGCCCTGGACCCCCGCCTTCGCGGGGGCGACGGAACAAAGTCAGGCAACCAAATGACGCCCGGCGCGCAGGTCGCCGCGGCGATCGAGATCTTGACCGTAATCGATGTCGAAAACCGTCCGGCTGACGACGTGGCGGCCGAATACTTTCGCCGCCGTCGATACATCGGTTCCAAGGATAGGGCACTGATCGCCGGCCACGTTTACGCGGTGCTCCGGCATAGAGCGGCGCTCGACTGGTGGATCGCCAGGTACGGGATTGGTGTCGAACCCCGTGCCCGAAGCTTGGCCAGCCTGGTTCTAGTCGAGGGATGGCGGCCCGACGCGATCCTCGCATGCTGCGACGGCGACCGCTTTCGTCCGGCTCGGCTCAGTCACACCGAAGAACGCTTCATCCGCGATCTCGCGACCCGGACCCTGCGCCGTCCGGAGATGCCCCGGGCAGTGGCCAACGATCTCCCCGATTGGCTCGAGCCTCATCTCGATCGGGTTTTCGGCCATGGGCTGGAACGCGAGATGGCGGCCCTCAATGGGTCGGCCCCGACCGATCTGCGCGTCAATCTGCTGAGGGCGGACCGGGAAGAGGCGCGCGGCGCGCTGGCTGCAGAGGGTGTGGCCGCGAAGCGCACCCCGCTGTCGCCCTTCGGATTGCGTCTGCGCGAACGGGTGCCGCTCGGCAACCTCGCGGCATTCAGACAAGGCCTTGTCGAGGTGCAGGACGAAAGCTCTCAGATCGCCGCGCTGCTCGCGGATGCCCGGCCCGGGATGCGGGTCGTCGATTTCTGCGCCGGCGCAGGCGGCAAGACTCTGGCGCTCGCCGCCAGCATGGCTAACCGGGGCAAGCTCGTCGCCTGCGAGGTGTCGCAGCGCCGCCTCGACCGCGCGGCGCGCCGGCTGCGCCGAGCCGGCGTTACCAATGTGGAGCGACATGCGTTGAGCGGCGAGCGAGACAAATGGGTCAAGCATCACAAAGCCGGCTTCGACCGAGTCTTCGCTGACGTCCCCTGCCTCGGAACCGGGACTTGGCGCCGCAACCCCGACGCCAAATGGCGCATGCACCCCGAGGATCTGTCCGAGCTTGTCGAACGCCAGCAGCAGATCCTGCGCAGCGCAGCTCGCCTCGTGCGCCCCGGCGGGCGCCTGATCTATGCGACCTGCTCGCTGCTGCGCGAGGAAGACGAGGCGCAGGCGGACGCGTTTTTAGCGGCCACCCCCGATTTTTCACTGCTGCCGGTTGGCCGCGTTTGGGAAGAAACGATCGGCGGCGCCTCGCCGGGCGGCGAAGATTATCTCCGGCTGACCCCGGCACGGCACGGCACCGACGGCTTCTTTGTCGCGATATTCGAACGTTTAGAAGCATGAAAAAAAGAAAAACACTCAACGCAAAGGACGCGGAGGAATACGCAGAGGGCGCGATGGCTTCTCAACGGCACCAGCGCCTCTGCGTCCTTCGCGCGACCTTTGCGCCCTCTGCGTTAAAGCGTTTTATTTGCCCATGACGGATAAGATCCTGATCCTCGATTTTGGTAGCCAAGTCACGCAGCTGATTGCGCGCCGCGTGCGCGAGAGCGGGGTCTACTGCGAGATACATCCGTTCACGATTTCCGAAGACCGGGTCCGCGATTTTGCCCCACGCGGGATCATTCTGTCGGGCGGTCCCGCCTCGCTGACCGAGGCCGCCTCGCCGCGCGCCCCCGAGATCGTCTTCCGGCTCGGCGTGCCGGTGCTGGGGATCTGCTACGGTATGCAGACGATGTGCGCCCAGCTCGGCGGCCGGGTCACGTTGAGCGAGCATCAGGAATTCGGCCGCGCCTTTATCGATATCGTTGGGGAATGTCGGCTGTTCGACGGCCTATGGCCGAAAGGCGGGCGCGAGCAGGTGTGGATGAGCCACGGCGACCGGGTCGAAGCGCTGCCATCGGGTTTCCGGGCGGTGGCGTCCAGCGAGG
>VAZT01000388.1 GCA_005884825.1 Alphaproteobacteria bacterium | reverse complement strand
GGATTTCCAGGAAGCCGCTCGCGCCTTCGCCGAAAAGCGCCAGCCCGGCCCCTTCAAGGGTCGCTAAGCGGCGGCGGCTGCCAAAAATCCCATCCCGCAGGCTCATCGAGAGCAGGGCCGAACACCTCGTGTGCCGGTAACTGCAAGGTGATACCCCGACTTGCCTTGAGCCAATCCGGGTCAAGCGGCTTGTCGGGATATTTGACAAGGGCGTCGGGCGGCGGCGCTGCCCTGCGAGTTGCGCCGTGACCTCGCTTTCCTGATCGCAGTAGCTTAGGCCTTGTAAAGGTAGAGAGCGCGGGCTCTCAGCCGTCCTCGAAAACCCTCCGCCATCCGCGTTTCCTCCGAACTTATTTGTCGAGCGCATCCTCGAAGCGCCAGCATTGTACTGACTATTGGTCACCATCGGTCATATCGAAACATTTCGACCGGTAACGGCGAGCAGAAATAAAACCGGGAAGTTGTGATCGACAACAGCGGCGACACCTGGAACATCTCCAAAGTACAAGGCATCCCCGCCCCCAGCCTGGCAACGGCGAAGGGAATTCCACCAAGCCTGATCATCCGGCCCTTCCATCGGCCGGCGCTGCCGGTTTCTTTGCCGGGAACCAGAGCTTCCTCACCCGTAAGCTCTGGGGTCTCTATAACCAAGGGCCGTTCGGGCACGCCGGCAAGTTCACGACCATGCGTGAGGCGATCAACCTCGGTCACAACGGGGAAGCCACGGCTGCGCGCCTGGCATTTCAATCCCTGCCGCCGGCGAAGCAGGACGCCGTGATCGAGTTCCTCAACTCGCTCCAAGTCTTGCCGCCCGGCACTCGCTGCCGAGTAGTGGACGAGCGGAATAATTGCCTTGAAGACGAGAAAGATCTGGCTGACGCCGATCGATAGTCCTCGCTGTCACAGCGGGGAGCGCCCGCACAGGCTTTGTCATCGTCATCGCCGTTCGTTCAGATGCCATGTCCCGTTGACCGAGCGGACGGTAAACTCGCCCGCCGAGAAGTCGATCTCGTTGATCGCACAGGGGTCTTGCCCGAGCCGCCGATAATGCGACAGCGGCAGATCGAGCGCGTGCAACAGGATGACGCGGTTGACGCTGTCGTGCCCGACCAGCACGACCGTTTCCCTCGGATGCTGCCCGACCGCATCTCGCAATGCCGAAACTGCGCGAGTGAGCACATCCTGCAGGCTCTCGCCACCCGGGATCGCCGCCCAATGCGGCGCCCGGTACCAGGTGTCGAGCGGGTCGGGCCATTTGCACCTGACCTCGTTTGGGGTCAAACCTTGCCACTCGCCGTAGTCGATATCCATCAGACCCGGGAGCGGGGTCGGGGTCAGGCCGAACGGTCTTCCGATCGCCTCCGCGGTTGCCCGGCACCGGCTCAGGGGGCTGGCATAGAGGGCAGCGGGCGTCCAGCTCGCCTCTATGCGGCGCGCGGTCGCCTCCGCCTGCCGCAGGCCCTCCGGGGTCAACGCCAGATCGGCGCGGCCGCGAAAGCGCTCCGGCGAGATGCCTTCGACGTGGCCGTGGCGAACCAGATGATCTTGGTCATGCCGTCATCCTTTCGAGATCGGCGGGTTAGGGTTACCTTGGCGGTCATTTTGCACGGGAGCCCCGCAATGCCCGCCGATCCGAACCGCGTCATCCTGACTGGCGAAAACCCGTTCATCCGCCTAAGCGCCAATGACGGCGATCCCTTTACCACCAATGCGAGCTTCTGGCGCATCATTACCTGTCCGGCAGGGCCGGGACATGTCCTTTATCTCAACAGCGAGCTGACCGGAAACCGCTGGCGCATCTACGCCGATAACATTGCGATGGCGCGGTGGCTGCAGTCGACGGTGCAGGGCATGCTCAACCCTGAAACGGCAGACACCTCGATCCCGGTGACCGAGGCGCAATTCACCAAATCGGGCGACCCGCGGTATTTCTGGACCGAGGGGGTGAAATCGCGGGACGAGGAGATCGGCCTCACTTGGTATCAGATCGGCGAGCCGCTGCTGATCCACACCCAGCCAAACGCCGAGCCGGGCCGCCCCTATGGGGTGTGCACCTTGCTGATCCCGGCGCTCGGCGCCCGCCTCACACGAAACGGCGTCGAGGCGGCAGGCCGGCCGTGGCCGCGGGAGCGCGAAGGGCGGCCCTTCAGCACCTGCGCGCTAGCCTTTTCCGAGAGCTGGACGGAGGCGCGCTAAGTCCCTTTGCCCCGGCGGTCATTGCGAGCGTGGCGAAGCGATCTCGGGACCGCTGAACGCTCCTCCGGTCGGGATTGCTTCGTCGCGCAAGCGCTCCTCGCAATGACAACGAGCCGGTCGCGTCGATAGCTACTGGTCAGATATCGGCGTAGGCGCGGGTTTCGGCGCGGGCGCCGGGGTGGGTGACGGCGCCCTTCTCGGCGTCGCCGACGGTCTGCGAATAGCGCCACAGGCACCCCGATTGGTGGTCGTGACGGCGCGGCGTCCAGACGCGGCGCCGTTCGGCGAGTTCGGCCTCGCCGAGCGCGACATCGAGGGTGCCGCCGACGGCGTCGATCGTGATCACGTCGCCGTCGCGAATGAGGCCGATCGGCCCGCCGACCGCTGCTTCCGGCCCGACATGGCCGATGCAGAAGCCGTGCGTCGCACCCGAAAACCGGCCGTCGGTCAATAGCGCGACCTTCTCGCCGACGCCTTGGCCGTAGAGCGCCGCCGTCGTCGACAGCATCTCGCGCATCCCTGGCCCGCCGCGTGGCCCCTCATAGCGGATGACGATGACGTCACCCTCCTTGTAGCGCCGCTTGTCGACCGCCTCAAAGGCGTCCTCCTCGCGATCGAAGCACAGCGCCGGCCCGGTGAAACGCAGGGTTTTCATGCCGGCCACCTTGACGACCGCGCCCTGCGGGGCGAGGTTGCCGGTGAGGACGACCAGCCCGCCAGTCGGGGCGATCGGCTTTGAGGTGGGACGAATGACATCCTGCCCGGTCGGGAATTTCACATCCCGTAGATTCTCGGAGATGGTCTTGCCGGTCACGGTCAGGCAGTCGCCGTGCAGATAGCCGCCTTCGAGCAATGCCTTCATCAGCACCGGCACGCCGCCGATGTCATGCAGGTCCTTCATTACATAACGGCCGCCGGGCTTCAGATCGCCGATATAGGGCGTCCGTTTGGCGATCTCGCCGAAATCATGCAGCGTGAACTCGATGCCGACCTCGTTGGCGATCGCCGGGATATGTAGGCTGCCGTTTGTCGAGCCGCCGGCCGCGGCGACGACCATCACGGCGTTTTCGATCGCCTTGCGGGTCACGATGTCGCGCGGCCGGATATTGCTGCGCAACAGCGTCATCACGGTCTCGCCCGACGCCTGCGCATAAGCGTCGCGTGAATCATAGGGCGCCGGCGCGCCGGCGGAGCCCGGCAGCGCGAGCCCAATCGCCTCGGAGACGCAGGCCATTGTGTTGGCGGTAAAGAGGCCGCCGCAGGAACCCGAGGAGGGGCACGCGACGCATTCCAGCTCGTGCAATTCCTCGTCAGACAGCTTGCCTACGTTGTGCGCGCCGACCCCCTCGAACACATCGCCGATCGTCACGTCCCGGCCCTTGAATCGGCCGGGCAGAATCGAGCCGCCATACATGAAAACCGCCGGCACATTGAGGCGCAGCATCGCCATCATGAGCCCCGGTAGAGATTTGTCGCACCCAGCGAGCCCGACCAATGCATCGTAGCAATGGCCGCGCATCGTCAATTCGACCGAGTCGGCGATGACCTCGCGGCTGACCAGCGAGGACTTCATCCCCTCGTGGCCCATCGCGATGCCGTCGGTCACCGTGATCGTCGTGAACTCGCGCGGCGTGCCGCCTGCCGCCGCCACTCCTTTTTTTGCCGCCTGCGCCTGGCGTGACAGAGCGATGTTGCACGGCGCCGCCTCGTTCCAGGTGGTCGCGACCCCGACGATCGGCTGATTGATCTGCTCCGTCGTCAGCCCCATCGAGTAGAGGAACGCGCGATGCGGCGCCCGCTCGGGCCCGACGGTTACGTGCCGGCTCGGCAGGCGCGACTTGTCTATCGCGGGGCGGCGGACATCGTCTGGCATGGCAGTATCTCCGGGCGGACGCAATCTGGGCGCGCCACGGTACCGATCCGCCCGGCCTCGATCAATGGCGCGCTTAGCGGCCACCCCAGCCGAGCGCATGAGCGCCCCCTTTTCCCTCCTATTCACCAAGGGGGCCAAATACCGGATCACTCCCTTCTGGACCTTGTTAACTAGAAGTAGGATGCTGCGGCTGGAGGAGGAATGCTTAACGGTAACTCCCCGTGGCCGACGCTCGAGAGCGTCTGCGGCGGTTTTGTTGCTTTTGCCAACAGGGATGCGGCGACACCGAAAGCACACAATCGGATTCCGATTAGAGCGTCCTGGCCCATGCATCAAGGGAGGAAGCGATGGCCGATGAGCCAAAGCCAGTTGCTCAACGCAGCTATGAGATGGGAAACGTCGGAGCCGGCGCGCGCGTCGCCCAGGGCGAGAACATTTCCTGGGTCG
>VAZT01000387.1 GCA_005884825.1 Alphaproteobacteria bacterium | reverse complement strand
TATTGGTCAGTGGTGTACGTCCCGAAATCGCTGGTCGCGAGCTCGGTCTCGCTGAGATCGCAGAGGTTCAGAAGGTCGTCGACGCCGTTATATACAAACCGCAGCGCCCCCGCGGTAAACCGGCTGTTCCCGCCGCGCTCGTCAAACGGCGCCGCTTCGAGAACGAGCACCCGAGCCCCCTCCCCGCGCGCCGCCAGCGCCGCGCATATGCCGGCATTGCCCGCTCCGACGACGACGACATCGAATTCGCCCGCGATCATCTCGTTCCCTCCGCTTTAATGGGCTGAGCGAACGAGTAACGCGACGGCGACATCGATGGCAAGACTGCCGCATGCGGTCAGAAGCGGTACTCCGAGCTCCAACGGCCGATCGAGGATACGATCTCCAGCGCGCACCGCGCAGCTTTGGTCATGTGAGCGCAGGGATCGAGTGCGCTCCTACGGGTTCACCTGTCCCAGGCTCGTGTACGGCGCATAGCGAAAACCGCCGCCTACGGGGTTTACATGTCCGACATTAATGTTGGACCCATCGTAAAAGCCGCCGCCCGGATTGGGTCCGGCATCGGCGTTCCCGACTGCGCCTGCGCATCCGGCGAGCAGCATCGCCAAACAAATGACAGCCAGTCCGCTTTTGAGGTTATTCATTTTGTCTCTCTCAGTAACGCTGATGGTTTTTTATAGGGGCCGAGGCCAGCGGTCGGCCAAATGGGGTCGGTGGGTCGACGCCGATCGGCCTCTCACTTTGATGGGTGACCCGCGTGGCATCCTGCGATCAGCTAAGCAGCATCTCGGCAACGTCAAATAAAGTCGGGTGAATCCCGGTAAATTTTGGTGGTCAGCCGTTCGGGCTTACGGTGCGGGCTTACGGGTGACAGTTTACGGGATCTTTGATCACGCGTTCGGGTCCCTCCCGCTCACCAGCGTTACAGCCACTGACGGGCCGCAAGCCCGGGCAGCGGTGTCGCAATAAAGCAAGGATGTTCCCGTCACAGCAAAGCCGTCCAAGAGCGGCTCTGCCACTCCTGACAGCATGGTCAGCGCGCAGTTCGATGACCGCACGCTCACAGGAGGGACGAGGTCATGCAGTTGCAATCGATCGTACGAGGAGAGAAGCACGAGCCGACTGGCCAGCATAATCCGGGAACTTTGGGAGATCACGCGGCCCCGTCCCCGGCTGACATGACGCTCGAGTTCGGCCGTTTCCGCATATTGACGCGGCGCCGGCAGTTGCTCGCCGATGGTGTACCGGTCGAGCTTGGGACGCGCGCGTTCGATATCCTAATGGTTCTCATCGACGCCGACGGGGCGCTTCTCACCAAGGACGAACTCTTAGGCCTTGTTTGGCCGGGCATTTTTGTGGACGCCTCCAATCTTAAGGTTCAGATCTCGGCGTTGCGCAAGGCTCTCGGCGGCGACCGGGACTTTATCCGGACCGAATTCGGTCGCGGCTATCGCTTCACCGTCGCCATAAGCTCCGTTGCCCCGCCACCAAGGGAGTATAATCGGCGCCCGAGGCGACGGAACCGCCGGGCTTGTCGAAGGCTGCGTCGCCGGCGGACATTCCGGATATCTCCGCGGAGTTGGCGTGCCTGAGGCGGGCTCACCGAGGTGGTGAACGCGCTCACCCTGCCTAGACCGGGAATGCCGGGCTGGGTCGGCTGCCCGGGTGACGGGCCCTGCCGCTCTTGCGGTTGGTAAAAGGACCTGCCAAGGTCGCCTGATGCCTAGCGCCGGGGCGCCTGAGCGCTTCGGCCCCAAGCGGTCAGGTGGCGAATGGGGAGTTCCGCACGCCCCGCAAATTCAAGCAACCCGCCCACACAGCACGCTGAGGACGTCTATTCGGTTGCGCAGGGCAACACGCCGCCGATCGGCATTGAGCCGGTATCGGCTTCGTGGCGGCGCTCGGCGACCGAGCATGGCGTCGATCCGCTCAATCGCGAGGCGCCGCGCATCCTTTTGCCTAACGAGGTCAAAGATTTTCGCGAACCGCTCGACGAGCTCATCTTCAGTGCGCAGGAGGAGATCGATCGGCTGTACCGAGTGGTTCGCGAGGCCGGATACACCGTCTTGTTCTGTGACGGCGCCGGTGTCGCGGTCGAGCACCGCGGCGACAATGCCGATGCGAGCCGCTTCAGATATTGGGGGACTTGGCTCGGCGGCATGTGGTCCGAGGCGATCGAAGGCACCAACGGCATCGGCACCTGCATCGCCGAAGAGCGGCCTATCACCGTCCACCGAGGACAGCATTTTCGATCGCGGCACATCGACCTGAGCTGTTCCGGTGCACCCATCTTTGACGTCGACGGAAGACTGATGGCGGTCTTGGACGTGTCGGCGATCGATCCCCAGCTCTCGGAAGGAGCGCATGCGCTGACTGGTGCCCTCACGGCAACGGCCGCGCGCGCGATGACAGGCCGATTTTTCCGGGACCGCTTTCGTCGAGAATGGATCGTCGCGGTTTCGCCGCTCGAAGATGGCGAGCCAGAGATGCTATTTGCCGTGGACGGTGATCAGCGGATCGTCGGGGCAAACCGAGCCGCGCGTAACTCCCTTTTGCTCGACGATCAAAGGCTGCGAACTGGTGTCAGCCTGTGGACTCTGTTCGAGCGCGACCCAACGCTTTTTCGGCGCAAGGACACGGTCGATTTTGCGACGCGATTGATAATCGCGGGCAGCGACGAGACTTGGCCTGCGCTGGCGACCCCGCCTCAGAGCACTTTGGGTGCTCGGAACCCAATGAGCGCGGCTCTTCATACCCGGCCGCGCGTCAATATAGTTGCCAGTCTCGAGCGTTCAGCGCCGGCCCCGCAAGCGCGCGGCGGGCTGCCACCGGGCGCGATGCGCCGGGTGCGCGAATATGTCGACGCCCACCTCGGCGAAAGCATGGACCTCGCTGAGCTGGCTGCCGTTGCAGGATTATCGGTGTTTCACTTCGCCCGACAATTCAAGCAATCGGCCGGTATTACGCCGCACCACTACTTGGTGCAGAGGCGCGTCGAACGCGCCCAGGACATGCTGGCGCGCACCGATCTCGCACTCTCGGAGATCGCCGTCGCCGCAGGTTTCTCCGACCAGAGCCATCTGGCGCGCCATTTCCGTCAGATGCTCGGCACGACCCCGAGAGAGTTTCGCTGGTCGCAGCGTTAGCCATCCTCGCTGATGACCCAACGCCGAGCAGCTTTACTGAATAGACCTGACCTGGTTGAGGTATACGGATACTCGGCGCGGTAGGTGCGGCGCATCGTGTCGAGCTTCAACGCCACCGGAGAGCCGAGCCCTACCGCGTAGCAGGAGTGGTAGCCGCTCCGCTCACCCAGGCCGGTACGAGGTCGCCGCGCTGCATGACGCCAATGTAGTAGATGCGCGAGTCGAGGGTTCGCTGCGGGGCGCAGCCATCGACTAAAACGATCGAGAGCCCTGCGGTCTCGATCATCTCACGAAAGGTCTCGGCCGTGGAGCCTAGATTGTTTTCTTGCAGCACTATGATCCCGCCCGGGCGCAGAAAACGGCCGATCGTCGCGAAGAACTCGCGATGAAGCTGCCATCCTCTGTCGTGGGCCCGGTAATCTCGATCGCTCTGGATACCGCTTTCGCGGGTATCACCGGTGCAGCCCTTTTGGTCGAATGCCGTCCCGCCGAAGGTCGCGCCTAAGTTCCCACGGCTCGAGCTCTCGCCGCCGTCACGGCGGTGGCGGTCTGGCGGAAGCGCGGCAGGCGGATCGTGAATTCGGTGAACTCGCCGACCCGGCTGTCGACCTCGATCGTGCCGCCATGCTGCTGGGTGACGATGTCCCAGCTGATCGACAATCCTAGCCCGGTGACTTCGCCGGTCGGCTTGGTCGTGAAGAACGGCTGGAACAATTTGTTCCGGATGTCCGGCGGGATGCCGGTACCGTTATCGCGGATGCGGATCTCGACCGCCTCGCCGAGATCGTGTGTCGCGGCCTTCAACACCGGGCGAAACTCCGGCCCGGCGCCGTCCCGCTGGCGCTTGGTGGCGGCGTAGAAGCCGTTGCCGAACAGGTTGAGGAGGACGCGCGTCATGTCCTGCGGCACCAGTTCGATCGGCGCGAGAGCGTGGTCGAGATCGCGTTCCAAGGTGATATTGAAGC
>VAZT01000386.1 GCA_005884825.1 Alphaproteobacteria bacterium | reverse complement strand
CGGTTCTCGATGGCGTTCACCTCGACCTCTCCGACGATGAGGGCTTGGCGGCCGCATGCCGGCAAGGCCGCGAGCTCGGCTTCGACGGCAAGACGTTGATCCACCCGAAGCAGATCGCTGCCGCGAACGCAGCATTCGCCCCGACGCCCGAGGAGGTCGAGTGGTCGCGGCGGATCATCGCGGCGCACGGCGAAGCGGCCGCCGCGGGCAAGGGCGTCGTGCTCGTGGAAGGAAGGCTGATCGAAAACCTGCATGTGGAGAACGCACGACGGCTGTTGGCGTTAGCCGACGAGATCGAGCGGCTCTCCGGCAAGAAGTGAAGCAGCGGCTCGGCGAGCCTGCGTTGACACTCCCCGGCACGCGGGCTAATTCACATCGGCACCGCAAGGAAAATCCGGAAATTGCCGTAAATGAGATCCGCCGACCGGCCGCTTTCTCCGCACCTTCAGATTTACCGCTGGCAACTCACCTCCGTTCTGTCGATCCTCCACCGCGCTTCCGGCGTGGCGCTGAGCGCCGGGACGATTCTGCTCGTCTGGTGGCTGGTTGCCGCCGCTTCGGGGCCGGAGGCCTATGAAGGTGTCCAGGACTTCCTCGGCTCGTGGATCGGGCTTTTGTTGTTATTCGGCTGGACCGTGTCGCTGTTCTATCATTTGTGCAATGGCATCCGTCATCTCGTCTGGGACACCGGCCATGCGCTCGATCTTGAATCGACCTATATTGGGGGTTGGATTGTCGTCGGGGCGACCGCCGTCCTGACTTTGGTTGCCTGGGTCGCCGGGATCGCTCGCTGGGTTTCCTGAGATGATGGCGTCGCGGATGCGCTCGCCGCTCGGCCGTGCAATCGGGCTCGGTTCGGCGAAGGAGGGGGTCGATCACTGGTGGGCGCAGCGCATTACCGCGATTGCGCTGGTCCCGTTGAGCCTTTGGTTCGTGGCCTCCGTAATCGGCCTGGCCGGCGCCGATATCGAGACTGTGCAGAACTGGGTCGGCCTCCCGCTGCCGGCCATCCTGCTGGTATTGCTGATTATTGCGACTTTTTATCACGCGGCGCTTGGGCTCCAGGTGGTCATTGAAGATTATATCCACACCGAGCTCGCCCGGCTCGGCCTCGTTGTCGCGGTCCGTCTACTCAGTTTCGGTTTCGCGGTGGCGGGGATCTTCGCAGTGCTCAGCATTGCCCTCGGATCGACGAGCTGATTGGAGCCCCGCATGCCAGCCGCTTACAACATCACCGATCACAGCTACGACGTGGTTGTAGTGGGCGCCGGCGGCGCGGGTCTGCGCGCGACACTGGGAATGACCATCGAGGGGCTCCGGACAGCCTGCATCAGCAAGGTCTTTCCCACCCGCAGTCACACGGTCGCTGCTCAAGGGGGGATCAGCGCGGCGCTCGGCAATATCGGCCCGGACGATTGGCGCTGGCACATGTACGACACCGTCAAGGGCTCGGATTGGCTCGGCGACCAGGACGCGATCGAATACATGTGCCGCAATGCGATCCCGGCAGTCATCGAGCTCGAGCATTTCGGCGTGCCGTTCTCCCGCACCGAGGACGGGCGGATCTACCAGCGTCCGTTTGGCGGGCACATGATGGAATACGGCGACGGCGATCCGGCGCGGCGCGCCTGCGCCGCTGCCGACCGCACCGGTCACGCGATTATCCACACGCTCTATCAGCAATGCGTGCGCAACAATGCGGAATTCTTTGTCGAGTACTTTGCGCTTGACCTGATCATGGACGACGAGGGGGCCTGCCGCGGGGTCATGGCGTGGAACCTCGAAGACGGCAGCCTGCACCGGTTTCGCGCGCATCTTGTCGTGCTCGCCACCGGCGGCTATGGCCGCACTTATTTTTCCTGCACTTCCGCGCATACCTGCACCGGCGACGGCAATGCCATGGTATTGCGAGCCGGGTTGCCGTTGCAGGACATGGAGTTCATCCAATTCCACCCGACCGGGATCTATGGCGCCGGCTGCCTGATCACCGAGGGTGCCCGAGGCGAAGGCGGCTATCTGACTAGCAGCGAGGGCGTGCGCTTCATGGAAGCCTACGCGCCGCACGCCAAAGATCTGGCGTCGCGCGACGTCGTCAGCCGGGCGATGACGATCGAGATCCGCGAGGGCCGCGGCTGCGGTCCGGAGAAGGACCATATCCTCCTGCACCTCGAGCACCTGTCGCCGGAGGTTCTGCACCAGCGTCTGCCGGGGATTTCGGAGACGGCCAAGATCTTCGCCGGGGTCGATGTCATGCGCGAGCCGATCCCGGTATTGCCGACCGTGCATTACAACATGGGCGGCATTCCGACAAACCACCACGGCGAGGTGCTGCGGCCGACCGCCGACGAACCGGACGCGACGGTTCCCGGGCTGATGGCGATCGGCGAGGCGGCTTCGGTCTCGGTGCACGGGGCCAACCGGCTCGGCTGCAACTCGCTGCTCGACATCGTCGTGTTCGGCCGCGCCGCGGCCCATCGTGCTGCCGAGCTGGTGCGCCCCGGCACACCGCAAAAACCGATGTCGAACGGCGCCGGCGAGGAGGCGATGGCCCGGCTCGACGCTGTACGTCAGTCGCGCGGGCCGCGCAAGACCGCCGAGATCCGCCTCGACATGCAGCGCGTCATGCAGACCAACTGCGCCGTCTTTCGCACGGCAGAAGTGCTCCGGGAGGGGGTCAGCCGGATCGACGTGGTGGCCAACAGCTACGGCGATCTTGGCATCTCCGACCGGTCGATGATCTGGAACACCGACCTGGTAGAAGCATTGGAATTGGAGAATCTGCTCGAGCAGGCCGTCGTCACGCTGCACTCGGCCGAGAACCGGACCGAGAGCCGCGGCGCGCATGCCCGCGAGGATTACCCCGAGCGCGACGACCGGAACTGGATGAAGCACACGCTCGCCTGGCTCGACGGCGATGCCGGCGTCAAACTCGGCGACCGTCCGGTCCACCTCTTCACGCTATCGAACGAGGTGCAGAGCTTCCCGCCCAAAGCGCGCGTATATTGAGTGTAAGGTCCTAATGATCATCTGTGCTGGTTTCATCGTTCCCGCGAAAGCGGGAACCCCGTGCGGCGGGCTCCGGTGGCGCGCCCCTGGGCCCCCGCTTCCGCGGGGGCGACGGCGTAGCGTTGCAGAAGCCTGAGGACCGCAATGGCCGAATTCACTCTGCCGCGGAACTCCAAAATCGGGACGGGCAAGACCTTTGCCGGGCCGCTTGGCTCTACCCGCCTGCGGGAGTTCAAGATCTATCGCTGGAACCCCGATGACGGGAAGAACCCGGTCGTCGACACGTTCGAACTCGATCTCAACGACTGCGGCCCGATGGTCCTCGACGCGATGATCAAGATCAAGAACGAGATCGATACGACGCTGACGTTCCGCCGTTCGTGCCGTGAAGGGATTTGCGGCTCCTGCGCAATGAACATCGACGGCACCAATACGCTGGCTTGTCTCAAGGCGATCGAGGACATCGAAGGCGCGGTGCGCATCTACCCGTTGCCGCACATGCCGGTCATCAAGGATCTGGTGCCCGATCTGACGCATGTCATTGCGCAATACCAGTCGATCCGGCCCTGGCTGCAGACCGCGAGCCCGCCGCCGCCCGACCGCGAGCGTCCGCAATCGATCGAGGAGCGCGAGAAGCTCGACGGGCTCTGGGAGTGCATTCTGTGCTTCTGCTGCACAACCTCCTGCCCGAGCTACTGGTGGAATAGCGAGCGCTATCTGGGACCGGCAGTGCTGCTGCAGGCCTATCGCTGGATCGCCGACAGCCGCGACGAGAAGACCGGCGAGCGCCTCGACGAGCTCGAAGACCCGTTCCGGCTTTACCGCTGCCATACGATCATGAACTGCACCCGAACCTGCCCGAAGAACCTCAACCCGGCTAAAGCAATCGCCGAGATCAAAAAACTGATGGTGCTGCGCCGGTAAGCGCGACAGATGCCCCGGCGGATCATCATTGACACCGATCCCGGACTGGACGACGCCGTCGCGATCCTGTTGGCATTGGCGGCATCCGAGGACCTAGAGGTGCTCGGCCTCGTGGCCGTCGCGGGAAATCTGCCGCTGACGCAGACCGAGCGCAATGCGCGCCGGGTTTGTGAACTGGCCGGCCGTCTCGATGTCCCGGTCTATGCCGGCAGCTCGCGGCCGATTTTGCGCCCTCTCGCGACGGCCGAGCGGGTTCACCGTGAAACCGACCGAGATCGATTGTTGCTGCCCGATCCGACGATTGCGCTGCAGCCCCAGCACGGCGTGGATTTTCTCGTCGAATGGGCGGCGCGTCCTATGCGCTCGGCAATACGACCCCCTCAGCGGAGTTCAATGTGCACGCCGACCCGTTCGCCGCGGCGCTGGTGTTCGACAGCGGCGCGCCGATCACGATGATCCCGCTCGACCTGACGCATCAGCTGGCCACCACCAAGCCTCGGCTCGCGTCGCTGCATGCTCTCCCAAATCGCTGCGGCGCCGCGATTGTCGCATTGCTGGCGGCCTTTGAGAGAAATCGCCGCCCCATATTCGGGCCTCGCGCCAAGGCGCTCCACGATCCTGCGGTTATCGGATACCTGCTCCGCCCGGAGCTTTATGAGGGACGGGAGGTCAATGTCGCGATCGAGACCCAGAGCCCGCTGACGGTGGGAATGACCGTTGTCGACTGGTGGAGCGCTTGCGCCAGTCGGCGCACGCTCTTGCAGGTCCACCGCAGCGACGATTCCGGGTCGCCGCGTGTCGTTGGTTCGACCAGGGCTTCGAGATCCTGGAGCAGTGTCGGGTCCTTAGATATCGTCGTCCTGCGTCCGGCCCCCGGCCGCCTAATCCGCGGCGGAGAGCCGGCCCTCGCGAAGGCGGGGGGCTCGTCAGAGGCCAATTCCTTCAGGCCCCGCCCGATCGTGCTCGGTGCAATCCCGGTCGCCATCGCGACCGCCGCAATCCCGCCGTAACCCGCGGCGAACGCCTCCGCTGCCGCGACCAGACGACGACCCCGTTCGTCGAGGAACGGCGCCACCGCCGAAAACCGCTCTCGGATGGGTTCGATATCGATCACCACCACAATATATGGTATGATATCACGGTTGTAAATCCATATTTTACTCTATCAAAAGTCGATTCGATAATTTTCGGGCGGGTCCTTAGACGTTCACCAACTTCGATTTTTCACCGCTGACGGGCACGGCCACCGGCTCTAACGTAAACGGGATAAGCAACACCGGCCAGGTCGTCGGCGTCACGGTCGATGCGAACGGCGCGCCCGCTTTTACCAACTTCTCCGGTACGCCCTTTACCACCCTGACCCAACTAAACACCGGCGCCGGCCAGGTCGCGTTCGGGATCAACAGCGCCGGCAATGTGGTAGGCGGGAACGGCACGAACGCCTTCTTCCTCCCCAATGGCGGCTCGCCGCAAACTCTCATAACCCCGCCCGGTGCGACCAACGCCTTCGGCATCAACGACAAGGGCAATATCGTCGGCCAGTTTACCTCTGCAAACAATACTCCCGGTTTCATACTTCCGAGTAACGCGAGTGCCGCTTTCACGACGATCAATCAGCCCACGGGTATCACAGCGGACGTCATCAACGCTCAGGGGATCAATAATAACGGCTTGGTGGTGGGCTTCTATCTCGGCAATGATGGCCAGGTTCACGGTTTTAACGCCAATGCGCCGGCCTCGCCGGGGGGCTCCATCACCGCGACGGCCGTTACCGACCCGACCATCCCCGCCAACCCCAACGAACCTGGTGCCACGTTTGTGTTTTCCCAGATCCTCGGGATCAATGACGCTGGGCTCGCGGTAGGCTATTTCGGTGACTCTACTACGAGCCAGCACGGCTTCTTCTTTAACACCAACACCAACGCCAACTCGTACACCTTCCTGGACGATCCCGCCGCAATGTTTCACAACGGCGTGGAGATCACCCAAATCACCGGGATCACCAACTCGGGCGAGATCGCTGGGTTCTACACCGATGCCAACGGCACATTTCACAGCTTCGTTGCGATTCCAACGATTCGAACCCCCGAACCCGCTTCGCTGCTCCTTGTTGCCGCCGGGCTCTTAGGCATGGGCGTCTTTGCGAGACGGCGCAAATCCGGCTGACGGCGCAGGGCAAAGACAACGGGGCGTCGGGTTTGACTTGCTGCCCGGCGCCCCTAGAATGCGCCGCGCCGAAACTCTTTTGCGGAGCAGGTCGATGATCTTTGAGATGCGGACTTACCGTTTGCAGCCCGGGTCGGTGCCGGAGGTCGAGAAGCGCTTCGCAGAAGCGCTGACCGAGCGCGTCAAGGTGTCGCCGCTGGGCGCGTTCTTTCATACCGAAGTGGGGCCACTCAACCACGTCATCCACATCTGGCCATATGACGATCTGCAGCACCGCACGCGCGCGCGTTCGCAGTCGATCCCAAACTGGCCGCCGAAGATCCAGGAATTCATCGTCGAGATGGAGAGCAAGATCGTCAACGCGGCGCCATTCTGTCCGGCCTTCACGCCGCGGCAGCACGGCAATCTCTATGAGATCCGCACCTATACGATGCTGCCCGGAGCGGCGCCGACCGTCATCGAGCGCTGGGCCGAGAGGATCGAAGGGCGGGTCAAGCTGTCGCCGCTGGCGGCGGCGGGGCATACCGAGCTCGGGCCGCTCAACCAATGGATCCACATCTGGGCCTACAAGGACGCGGCCGAGCGTTTCCGCATCCGCGACGAGGCCCGCGCTACGGGTGCCTGGCCCCCCAATACTCGCGGGCAATTCATCAAGCAGGAGAACATGCTGGTCGTGCCGGCGTCGTTCTCGCCATTGCGCTAGCCGTCTTATCGCACCCGCCTCGCTGCGCTCGGCGAGGCGGGTGAGGGTTCGCCCCGCTATCTCGGCCTGAAAAGCCCCAAGAAATTGTCGAAAAATCCGCCGCCCGAACGCGGCGGCGCCGCGGCCAGCATTCCAGCGGGCGGCAGCGGTGTGCTCGGCAGCGGGCGCACCGGCATCGCCTGGGTCGCAGCCAGCATGAAACGCCGCCAGGTCTGCGCCGGCAGCGAGCTGCCCGTCACCTTGTTCATCGGCGCATTGTCGTCATTGCCGAGCCATACCCCAGCGACGAGATCGGCGGTGTAGCCGATGAACCAGGCGTCGCGATAATCCTGTGTCGTGCCGGTTTTGCCGGCGGCCGGACGGGGCAGTGCCGCGCCCTTGCCGGTGCCGTGTGC
>VAZT01000385.1 GCA_005884825.1 Alphaproteobacteria bacterium | reverse complement strand
AAAAACGCACGCCCGTTCGAGATATTCGGCGCTTGGATCACCTGCTGCCGTCGCCTGCATTCCGCGCTCCTGGTTCCTATGATCGCGCCCGCCGTTAGCATAAACTCGAATGATGGCGATCCGTCTCCTGCCTCCGGTTCTCGTCAACCGCATCGCCGCCGGCGAAGTCGTCGAGCGGCCGGCGGCGGCGGTCAAGGAATTGGTCGAGAACGCGATCGACGCCGGCGCCGCGCGCATCGACGTCACGTTGAAGGAAGGCGGTCAGGGGCTGATCGCGGTCGCCGACAATGGCGCCGGCATGACCGCGGAAGAGCTGGTCTTGGCGGTCGAGCGGCACTGCACGTCGAAATTGCCCGAGGACGATCTGCTGCGCATCGCTTCGTTGGGTTTCCGCGGCGAGGCGTTGCCGTCGATCGGCGCGGTCAGCCGGATGCGGATCACCTCGCGACCGCCCGGCGCCGACAGCGCGTGGGAGATCGCGGTGGAAGCCGGAACCAAAGCGGCTCCGGTGCCGGCGGCCCATCCCCCAGGGACGCGGGTCGAGGTGCGCGATCTGTTCTTCGCGACCCCGGCGCGGCTCAAATTCCTGAAGACGCCGCGCACCGAGCGCGATCTGGCGGTCGATTCGGTGCGTCGGCTCGCCATGGCCTACCCCGGAATTGCATTCACGGTCATCGGGGACGACGAGCGCTTGCTGTTGCGGCTCGCCGCGGCCGGCGGGTCTGAACCGGCAATCGCGCGCCGCGCCCGGCTCGCGGCGCTGCTGGGGCGCGACTTCGCCGAGAATTCGGTCGAGATCGATGCCGAGCGGGGCGGGTTTCGGCTGACCGGGCTGATCGGACTGCCGACCCTCAACCGCGCCGCGCCGCGCGACCAGTATCTCGTCGTCAACGGGCGGCCGGTGCGCGACAAATTGCTGGTCGGCGCGGTCCGCGGCGCCTACCAGGATGTGCTCGCCCGCGACCGCCACCCGATGGTTGCGCTGTTTGTCGACGCGCCGGCCGACGAGATCGATGTCAATGTTCACCCGGCTAAGGCCGAGGTGCGGTTCCGCGACGCCGCATTGGTGCGCGGGCTGATCGTCGGCGCATTGCGCAATGCGCTGGCCGCCGCCGGGCACCGCGCCTCGTCGACCGTCGCCGCCGGGGCGGTCGCGGCCTTCCGCCCCGGCGCCGGCATCCCAGCGCCTAGCCCACCGCGCTTCGCCTTCCCGCCGCCCGACCCGTCATTGGCGCTCGCCGAAAGCGCCAATAATTTTCTGCGCCCGGCCGAGGAAGCTCCGGCAACAGAGACGCGGCTCGGCACCCCTCGCGCGCAATTGCACCGGACCTACATCCTCGCGGAAACCCCGACCGGGATCGTCCTCGTCGATCAGCATGCGGCGCATGAGCGCCTGGTTTACGAACGCATGAAGGAAGCGCTCGCCACGCAGGGCGTGGGGCGCCAGGCTCTGCTGTTGCCCGAAATCGTCGAGCTCGACGAGACCGCCGCCGCACGGCTCGCCGCACGCGCCGAGGAGCTCGCCGAATTCGGGCTCGTGCTCGAGGCGTTCGGGCTCGGTGCGGTCGTCGTCCGCGAGGTCCCGGCGTTATTGCCCGGGCTCGATGTCGGCGCCCTGGTGCGCGACCTCGCCGACGAGCTCGCCGAGTGGGGCGACACCCTGGCGTTGAAGGAGCGGATCGAGACCGTCTGCGGCACCCTCGCCTGCCACACCAGCGTGCGCGCCGGGCGGCACCTCTCGCCCCCCGAGATGGACGCATTATTGCGCCAGATGGAGGCGACCCCGAACAGCGGCCAGTGCAATCACGGCCGCCCGACCTACATCGCGCTCGACCTCGCCGACATCGAGCGGCTGTTCGGACGCCGGTAGAGCCAGCCCAGAGCAGATCTCGTGCAAATTGACCCTGTCATCTGCTTGAAGTTGACGTCTTTTAGCCCCTCTCCCGCAATGCGGGAGAGGGTGCCGACCCCCCGATCCCAGTCCGGGGGGAGGCGGGTGAGGGTCCGTGCGGGCTAGGCCCGATGGGCTGTGTAGTAGGTGTTCCGCAACACGCGGCCCGGCAAATTGCCGGTGTGCTTGCCGTCTTCCATGAGGATTTCGCCGTTTACCACGGTCGCCATGATCCCCTGGGCCGGCTCCTTGATGCGCTTCGCACCGGTCGGGAAGTCGTGCAATACCTCGAGCGGCAGCGGCTTTACGGTGTCGGGATCGAAGATCACGATGTCGGCGACCATCCCGGGGCGCAGCAGGCCGCGATCGTAAAGGCCGAAAATTGAGGCCGATTCGAAGGTCAGCCGCCGCACCGCCTGCTCCAGCGACATGATCTTCTTTTCGCGCACCCACTCGGAGAGCAGCCGGGTCGAGAAGCCGAAGCCGCTCTGGAACTGCACGTGCGCGCCGCCGTCCGACAAACCGATGATCGCGTTCGGGTAGTTCAGAATCTGCGCGACGGCGTTGTCGTCGACGTTGTTCTCGCCGTGCAGCCACTCGGTGTCGAGGTTTTCCTCGATCGCCAAGTCGAGGAAGCAGTCGATGATGCCCTTGGCCTGGGTCTTGGCGATCTCGCCGAGGGTCTTGCCCTCCATCCACTTGTTCTTCGGCAGCACCGCCGTCTGTAGGACCATGTAGTCCCACCAGGTGCTGCAGATGCCGATCGCCGGCCCGCCCTTGAACTCGATCGCCTCCTCGTGAAGCTTTTTGCGCACCTCCGGGTCGGCATAGGCTTTCAGCATCTCCTCGGGCGAGGACAGACAGATCGGGTGCCACACCGTCAGCCCGCGGAAGGTCTGCGTGTTGCGCATCGTGAAATAGTCGGTGATGCGGTTCGGGGTGCACATCGGGAAGGCGCGGATGCCTTTCGCGGTCGTCGCGTCAACCTGGGCCATCTGCTTCTGCCACTGGCCGGGCCGGCGCATCGTTTGGCCGAGATTGTTATAGACGACGGCGCGGCCCGTCGCCTCGCTGAGCCGGCTCATCAGCGCATCCTTCATCTCGGCGCCGTTGCCGCCGCCGGACTGGATGAGGCCGGTGCCGAGGTCGCGCAGCACGTCGCCGAGAGCGAAGATTTCCTTCTCGTCGGCCCAGATCGCCGGGATGTGCACGCCTTGCGGGTCGAAATGCCCCTGGTTGCGCGACACCGAGAGCCCGAGCGCGCCGGCCTTCATGCCGTCGCGAACCAGGTCTTGCATCTGGCGGATTTCGTCCTCGGTGGCGGTGCGCTTCTGGCAGTCGTCGCCCATCACGTAATAGCGGACCGCGGTATGGCCGATCAGGTTGCCGACATTGACGCCGAGATGATGGTCCAGCTGATCGAGATATTCGGGAAAGCTCTCCCAGGTGAATTCGAGCGTGTCGAGCACCTCCATCGGGATCGCCTCGACATAGGAGAGGAACTCCGACAAGCGCCGCTCCGACCCCTTGCGCACCGGCGCCAGTGACAGCGAGCAATTCCCGAAGATTACCGAGGTCGCTCCGTGGTCGCAGGAAAACGAGCACAGCGGGTCCCAGGTGACCTGCGCATCGTAGTGACAGTGATTGTCGATGAAGCCGGGAGCGACGACCCGCCCGTGGGCGTCGATCGTCCGCGTGGCGGGACCGCTCAACTTGCCGATCTCGGCGATCTTGCCGTTCTTGACCCCGACATCGCCGCGGAAACCCGGCATCCCCGACCCATCGACGATGCGGCCGTTCTTGATCAGCAGGTCGTACGCCATCGCTACCCCTTTCCTTGATCGTTCCAAGGAAGTGTAACACGCGGTACCGACCTAACCCGCCCCACGAAATCGACGGCAGGTCTTCCTCACCCGCATGGCTGGATTGAGGCGGCGCTACCCGTTGCCTCCTGGGATCTGCCGAGCCACAATTGGTCGAACTAAGGCGAGGGAGGAGAACCGATGACGCAAACGACTGTCCGTCGGCAATCGCTGTCGCGGCGGACGCTTTTGGCCGGGACAGCCGGCGCGGCGGCGCTGGGGCCCGGCATCGCGTGGGCGCAGCAAAACGCCAATTTGGGTACGCCGGCGACAGTCATTTCCAGCCCGCCGCGCGACTTCGCGCCCGGACACCCGTCGATCTACCCGGACCCGGACGTGGTCGTCGTCGACCCGTCTTTCCTCCCGATGAGGCGAAACCAGGGGGCGATCTACCGTGTGTGGACAGGCGCGTTGTGGGCGGAGGGGCCGGCATGGTCCAGCCAGGGCCGCTACGTCGTCTTCAGCGATGTCTCCGGCAATGTGCAATACCGCTACATCTGGGACGACGGTCGGGTCACCCCTTTTCGCCGGCCGTCCTACAACAGCAACGGCAATACCTTCGATTTTCAGG
>VAZT01000384.1 GCA_005884825.1 Alphaproteobacteria bacterium | reverse complement strand
ACCGTGCGTGAGACGGAGCCGCTCTACGCCCGGGAGAACCTTGTCCATCCCGGCACCATCCTGCATATCGGCAACTGGGTATTGCGCCACAACGTCGTATTGGGCCCGTGGATGCATGTCGGCAGCACGGTGCAGCATTTCGCCGCCGCCCACATCGGCGATGAACTCTCGGCCCGCGCCGTCGTCACCGCCAATTACGAGCGCAAGGGGCACCGCTTCGTCGAGCTCGACGTCCAGGTCTCCGCCGGGCAGAAAACGCCAATCGCTCGCATCGGCCACATCGCGATCTACCGCCCCCGCCAGCTGGCCGACGCCGCCTAGGCGAACGGAATAGGCGCGCCAGAGGTCAGCCGAGCCCTCTCTCCAGCAGGTCGAGAGCGGCGACGGAGAACGCGCGCATGTTGTCGAGGCGGTCGCTATTGCCGGTCTCGACGGTGATCGAGCGTTCGCCATTGGGTCCGATGACGGCGATGCAGGAATGACCGGCGGCGTGGCCATAGCGGCTGCCGGTCGGCCCCGCGGTCCCGGTCTCGCCGACCGACCAGCTCGTTCCGAGCTTGCCGCGGATCTTGCGGGCGAAGAGCAGCGCGTAAGCCTCGGTCGAGGGGGTAATGCCGGTCAATTCCTGCTCGGTGACTTCGAGCAGTGCGGCGCGCGACTGCCGGGTATAGACGACTGCGCCGCCCATGAAATAGGCGGAGGCGCCGGCAATCGCCAGCAATGCCGCCGAGATCAGCCCAGCCGTCGAGGATTCGGCGATGCTGATCGTCTCGCCGCGCGCTTTCAGCCGGGCCGCGATCCGTTCCGCTTGCGGCAACAATTCGTCGATCATGGCTTGCCTCTCCTCATTTCGAAGCGGCGCCGGCCGGATAGGGCGGCCGGTGCAGGCCGGCCGGCGATATCGTGAAGATCTCGTAGCCGGTCACGGTGACGCCGACCGTATGCTCGAACTGCGCCGACAACGAGCGGTCCTTGGTGACCGCGGTCCAGCCGTCGCTGAGGATTTTGACTTCGTACCGGCCTGCGTTGATCATCGGCTCGACCGTAAAGAACATGCCTTCGCGCAGTATCGGTCCCTCCCCGGGCCGGCCGTAATGCAGGACCGAAGGGGCGTCGTGAAAGACTCGCCCGACGCCGTGACCGCAAAAATCGCGGACCACCGAAAATCGGTGGCTCTCGGCATAGCGCTGAATTGCGTCGCCGATCGCGCCGAGGTGGCTGCCGGGCCTGACCACGGCAATGCCGCGCATCATCGCCTCGTAAGTAACGTCGACGAGCCGCCTTGCCTTCAATGGGATGCGCTCGCCGACAAAAAACATCCGGCTCGTATCGCCGTGCCAGCCGTCGAGGATCACGGTGACGTCGATGTTGAGGATGTCGCCCTCCATCAGCCGCCGGTCGCCCGGAATGCCGTGACAGACGACGTGGTTGATCGAAGTGCAGATCGACTTCGGAAAGCCGCGGTAGTTGAGCGGCGCCGGGATCGCGTCATGGTCGACAATGAACCCATGGCACAGCCGATCGAGCTCGCCGGTGGTGATCCCGGGCCGGACATGGGGCGTGATGAAGTCGAGCGTCTCGGCGGCAAGCATGCCGGCCCGCCGCATGCCCTCAAAGGCTTCCGGTCCGTGGATTTTGATCGGCCGCTCGCGCGCCTCGTAAGGCGCCAGCCCCATCATCACATCCTGTTGCATGCCGCTATCGTTCGCATTCTACCCCGCAGAGCGCGCGGCTTCCGTGATAATCCGATAATGGGAGTCGGGCAATAACCGCGGAAGCCTCGGCGCTGCAACCTGCAGGTGGGAATGCAGTCGGTCGGCGGCAATCCTCGGGCACGGCGGTGATTGTGCCGGCGCAGGCAATTGCCTATGAAGGCCCCGGCCGAGCACACAAAGAGCGGATGATGCCGAGCAGCGACACAGCACCCAAGATCGTCACCGCTTGCGTCCTGATCATCGGAAACGAGATCCTGTCCGGCCGCACGCAGGATGCGAACCTGGCTTTTCTCGCGCAGGGGCTCAACGAAGCCGGCATCCGGCTGCGCGAGGCGCGGGTCATTCCGGACGACCACGACGTGATCGTGTCCACGGTGAACGAGGTGCGGCACGGCTTCGATTATGTCTTTACGACCGGCGGGATCGGCCCGACGCATGACGACATCACCGCGCAATGCATGGCCGATGCGTTTGGCGTGGCGCTGATCGTGCATCCCGAGGCCAGGCGGCTTCTCGAAAGCCATTACCCGCCGGGCCATCTGAACGAGGCGCGGCTGCGCATGGCGATGGTGCCCGAGGGAGCAGCGCTGCTGCCCAACCCGATCTCGCGCGCGCCCGGTTTTCAGATCGGCAACGTCTATGTTCTGCCCGGCGTGCCGAGCATCATGCAGGGCATATTCGAGCAGCTGAAGTACCGCCTCATCGGCGGCGACAAGGTGCTGAGCCGCAGCGTCAGCTGCCAGCTCGCCGAAGGCACCCTGGCAGAGGATCTCGGCGAGTTGCAGGAACGCTATCCCGATGTCGAGATCGGATCCTATCCCTATTTCCGGCGCGGCGATTTCGGCGTGACATTGGTGTTGCGCGGCACCGACCGGGAGCGGCTCGCCGCAGCGACCGACGAGCTCAAGGAATTGGTCCGCAACCTCGGCGGCGATCCGCAGGAGGGGCTCAGCGAAGGATAGATCCGATCGCCGAAACGGCGCGGGCAATGTAGAATGGCGAGCCCGTCGCGTTCAATTCCGAGGATCGCATGCCCTCAGCTGATGGAGCCGCCGTAATTTCGCTAGAATCCGCCGCCGCCGGGCGCAGATGGCCTGAGGCCGGACCCTCGCGCATCCCGAATTGGGTCTACACCGATCCCGAGATCTTCGCGCTCGAGCAGGAACGCATCTTTGCCGGCGAGGGCTGGCTCTATGTCTGTCTCGAGGCGGAGATCGCCAATCCCGGAGACTTCAAGCGCAGCCGGCTCGGCACCAGGGAGGTGGTCGCGGTCCGCGACCCTTCGGGCGAAGTCAATGTCCTCCTCAATCGCTGCGCCCACCGCAGCGCGCAATTCTGCTCGGCTAACCGCGGCACGGCCAAGGAGTTTGTCTGCCCCTATCACCAATGGACCTATGATCTCGGCGGCAAATTGCTCGGCGTGCCGTTCCGCCGCGGCTATCGAGGTCAAGGCGGCATGCCGGCCGATTTTCGCCCGGAGGAGCATGGGCTGCAGCGCCTCGCGGTGACGCGCCGCCACGGCGTCGTGTTCGCCAGCTTTTCCGAGGACACCGAACCGCTCGAGCTTTATCTCGGCGAAACGATGCTCGGCTATTTCGACCGCGTCTTCGACGGCCGCGAGCTCGTCGTGCTCGGGTATCTGCGGCAACGGATCCCGAGCAATTGGAAGCTGATGTTCGAGAACATCAAGGATCCGTACCATGCCAGCCTGCTGCACGTTTTCCTGGTGACCTTCGGGCTCTTCCGCCTCGACCAGAAATCGGCGATCGAGATGGACACAACCGGACGTCATTCGGTTCTGGTCAGCCGCAGGGGCGAGCAGAAGGAGAACGACGCGACCCGGCAGATGCGCGCCTTCAAGGCGAATTTCGCGCTGCGCGATCCACGCCTGTTGGAGCCGGTGCGCGAATTTGCCGGCAACGCCACGGTGGTCATGCAGACCCTGTGGCCGAACATGATCGTGCAGCAGCAATCGAACACCTTGGCGACGCGGCAGATCGTGCCGATAGACCCCGGCAATTTCGATCTCGCTTGGACTTTTTTCGGCTATGCCGAGGACACGCCGGAGATGCGGCAGCGCCGCCTGCGCCAAGCCAACCTGATGGGGCCGGCCGGGCTGGTCTCGCTCGACGACAGCGAGGCGATGCTGCTCTCGCAGGCCGGGATCGACGGCAACGAGGCGGCCGAATGCATCGCCGAAATGGGCGGCCGCGCCATCCATGACGAGCCGCACATGGTGACCGAGACCGCGATCCGCGGCTTCTACCAGCACTACCGCCGGGCCATGGGACTTTGACGATCCGGTCCGACGTGGCTGCATCTAGGCTGATCGTCGCCTTGCGAAAGGAGGGGCCGGGGACATCCGACACCGGATTGTCCGCCCCTCGATTCCGCTTTCTAGCGTGTGCGCCTGCTGCATGGAGGAGGCCATGGCAACATCCGAGCTGACCCGACGAGAGTTTCTTGCGCTGAGCGCGTTGGGTCTGATCGCCGGGCCTCCCGGTTTTGCGCAGGCGGCGGAACCGCAGGGGCAGCTGACTTGGGGCATCCATGTCTCGTTGGCGCCGACCTGGTTCGATCCGGCCGAGACGCCTGGGCTCATCACCCCCTTTATGATCCTCTACGCGTCGTGCTGCGCCAGGGAGCAAAATTCCACAACGGCGACCCGATCACTGCCGAGGACGTCAAATTCTCGTTCGAGCGGTACCGCGGGGCCTCCCATTCGTTGATGCAGGACCGGTTGGCGAATATCGAAATCCCCGATCCGCGGCACGTCCGCTTCAACCTCAAAGCGCCGTGGCCCGACTTTTTGACTTTTTACGCGACGGCCACTGGCGCCGGCTGGATCGTGCCCAAGAGATACGTCGAGAAGGTCGGGGACGACGGGTTAAAAAAGGCGCCCATTGGCGCCGGCCCCTACAAATTTGTGTCGTTTACGCCCGGCGTGGAATTGGTGTTCGAGGCATTCGACCAGTATTGGCGCAAGACCCCGAGCGTCAAGCGCCTAGTATTCAAGTCCATCCCCGAAGAGTCGACCCGACTGGCGGCATTGAAGCGCGGCGAGGTCGACATCGTCTATTCGATCCGCGGCGAACTTGCCGAGGAGCTGCGCAGCACGCCGGGGCTCACCCTGAAGCCGGTGGCTTCGCCGGCGACCTTCTGGCTCTATTTCGCCGATCAGTGGAACCCGCAATCACCTTGGCATGACGAGCGGGTGCGGCAGGCGGCCAATCTCGCCCTCGACCGCAAAACGATCAACGAAGCGCTGACGCTTGGCTACTCGAAGCTCACCAACAGCATCGTTCCGGCAAGCTACGATTTCTACTGGCAGCCGCCGCCCGCGGTTTACGATCCGGCCAGGGCCAAGCAGTTGCTGGCCGAGGCGGGCCATCCGGGCGGCTTCGGTGCCGGCGATTATTACTGCGACTCGTCCTATGCGAACCTCGGCGAAGCCGTCCTCAACAACCTCCAGGAGGTTGGAATTCGCTCGCAGCTGCGTCCCATCGAGCGGGCCGCGTTTTTGAAGGGCTGGGGCGACAAGGCTTTCAAGAACCTCATCCAATGCGGCACAGGCGCGTTCGGCAATGCCGCCACTCGCCTCGACACCTTCATCGTCAAAGGCGGGACCTACGTCTATGGCAGCTATCCCGACATCGATGCATTGGCTCCCCAGCAGGCCGCGCAGCTCGATCATAAGCGACGGACTGAGATCCTAGAGAAGATGCAGCAACTCGTGCACGACAAATCGGTTGTCGCGCCGATTTGGCAGCTGGCGTTTATCAACGGCGTCGGACCCCGGGTCGGAGAGTCCGGGTTCGATTTGATAAAGGATTTCGCCTACACCGGGCCTTACGAGGACATCACGATCAAGGGTGCGTAGTGCCTAACCCTGAAATGACTGCTCCAGTGACGGCAGGTTCGCCGTCGTTGCCGCAAAGCCGGGTATTGCGAGACCCTCACCCGCCTTGCTGCGCGCGGCACCCTCTCCCGCGATGCGGGAGAGGGACTGTGACGCATCCAGCTCAAAGCTCCTCTCCCGCATCGCGGGAGAGGGGGGACCAAGCCCGAAGGGCTTGGTGGGTGAGGGTAGCGCCGCATTCGAGCAAGCTGCAGTTGGTTTCCTGGGTGGGCGCCGGGCGCGGTCGAGGGCCGAGAGCATCATGAAGCAATATATCGGCAGGCGGGTCGGTTATTCGCTCCTCTCGCTGTTTCTGTTGTCCCTGACGATCTTTTTCTTTGTCCGCGT
Source organism: Alphaproteobacteria bacterium (assembly GCA_005884825.1). Taxonomy (GTDB): domain Bacteria; phylum Pseudomonadota; class Alphaproteobacteria; order ATCC43930; family CGMCC-115725; genus AP-15. The sequence goes on along the minus strand of VAZT01000384.1, from coordinate 215 downwards.
GACGGGCGATCCGGCGGCGCTGCTTGTCGAGCCCGGCGCCAGCGAGGCGGACATTGCCGCCATTCACCACCAGTTCGGCCTCGATCGGCCGCTCTGGGTGCAATACGCGATCTTCATGTCGAGCCTGTTTCACGGCGATCTCGGGCAGTCGTTCTATTACCGGATGCCGGTCATGGAGATTTACCTGTCGCGGCTGCCCAACTCACTCATTCTGG
>VAZT01000383.1 GCA_005884825.1 Alphaproteobacteria bacterium | reverse complement strand
GAGCAGATCGACGCGGCCGAGCGCTGGGGCCTCGATACGATGTGGCTGGCCGAGCTGCATTTCGATCCTCAGCGCTCGGTATTGTCGGCGCCGCTCAGCATCGCCGCCGCAGTCGGTGCCCGGACCGAGCGGATCAAGATCGGTATTGCCGTGCAAGTCTTGCCATTGTGCCACCCGCTGCGGCTGGCCGAGGAGGCCGCGACGGTCGATCACATCAGCGGCGGCCGGCTGATCTTTGGTGTCGGGCGAAGCGGGTTGCCGCGCACCTATGAGGATTACGGCGTCTCTTATGCCGAAAGCCGCGACCGCTTCGCCGAAGTGCTCGACATTGTGGAGCTGGCATGGTCGCAGCCGGGTTTTTCCTACGAGGGCAAGTACTATAATTTCAAAAACATTTCCGTGGCGCCAAGGCCATTGCAGCAGCCGTATCCGCCGATCCGGATAGCTGCAGCGAGCGTGGACACCTATCCCGCCGTCGGCGAACGCGGGCTGCCAATCTTCATCAATGCCCGCTACGGCTCGTTTGCGGAATTCGCCCCGGAGATCCGGGCCTATCGCGACGCCTATAGGGCAGCGGGCCACGAGGGCAGGGGACAGGTGTACCTGCGGGTCCCGACCTATCTCGCCGAGACCGAGGAACGGGCCCGCGAGGAACCGAGGGAAAGTCTGATGCATTTCTACCGCGAGCAGGCTCAGAGGTTGAGGGATTCATTGAGCCGCGCCGGCACCCGCGCGATCGAAGGCCGCGCCGAGAGGCTCAAGCGGATCGAAAACCTGACCTACGAGGAGGCGCTGACGGGGCAAGTCCTGGTCGGCACGCCGGATGAGGTGACCGAACGCTTGCGCGGCTTGCAGGACGAGCTCGGCATCGACGGCATCCTGGCGGAGCTCAACTGCGGCGGCCTCGTTCCCCATCGGCAGGTCATGACCGCACTGCAGCTGCTCTGCCGGGAGGTCATGCCGCGGTTTCATTGATTTTTAACCCCGTCGTTCCCGCGCAAGCTGGAACCCAGAGCCTGCCCCTCGCTCGAATTGGGGCGGCAGAGTTCGAGCCGTTGCCCTGGGCCTCCGCTTTCGCGGGGGTGACGATCGAGGAGAAGGTAAAAGCATGCCGGGTCCACTGCACGGTTACCGAGTCGTCGACCTGACCTCGAATGTGGCGGGGCCGCTGGCGACGATGATCCTCGCCGATCAGGGGGCCGACGTGATCAAGGTCGAAGCGCCCGACGGCGGTGACGCGACGCGCTCCGGCGGTAACCGGCGGGCAGGGTTCACCGCCTCGTTTCTCAACAACAACCGTAACAAGCGCTCGATCGTGCTCGACCTGAAGACGGCGGGCGGCCGCGAGGCCCTGCTGCAGCTCGCCGCCGGAGCCGATGTCTTTGTGCAGAATTTCCGCCCCGGTGTTGCCGACCGGCTCGGCGTCGGCGAGGAGGCCGTGCGCGCCGTCTCGCCGCGCATTGTCTATGTGTCGATCAGCGGCTTTGGCGAGAAGGGCCCTTACGCCGAGAAGCCGGCCTACGATCCCGTTATCCAGGGTTTTTCGGGGCTCGCGACGGTGCAGGCGGGATCCGATGAGGCGCGCCCGCGGCTGTTGCGCACCATTCTGCCCGACAAATTGACCGCCATTACCGCGTCGCAGGCGATCACCGCTGCGCTGCTCGCGCGCGAGCGCACCGGCGGGGGCCAGCATGTGCGGCTGTCGATGATGGAAGCCGTGCTCGCCTTCATGTGGGCGCCCGATATGAGCGGACAGACCTTTGTCGGCGACGAGCCGGCGCGGCAGGAGCCGGCGCCCGCATTCGACCTGATCTACGAGACGGCCGACGGGTACATGACAGTGGCGGCGTTGACCGACCGGCAATGGGCCGGCTTGGCGCGCGTCGTCGGCCGTCTGGAATGGATGGAAGACGAGCGGTTCAAAACGCCGGCGTTGCGGCAGAAGAATATCGACGCGCGGCTGGAGCTGACCCAGGCGGCGCTGATGACCCGCCCGGCCGCGGAATGGCTCGAGCTCCTGACGGCCGCCGGCGTTCCCTGCGGCCCGGTGCTGACCCGCAACCAGGTCATCCGGCATCCGCAAGTTGCGGCGCTCGGCCTTGTCGTCGAGACCGAGCATCCTCAGGCCGGCCGCCTGCGCCAGACGCGGCCGGCGGCGCGCTTCTCGCACACCCCGGCGGAGATCCGCTGGGGCGCCCCAGCACTCGGCGAGCACACGCACGAAGTTCTCTCCGAGCTCGGCTATTCGGCCGCCGAGATCGCAGCGTTGCGCCCGGAGAGCAGCCGATGATCGACTTCTACTACTGGCCGACCCCGAACGGCTGGAAGGTTGCGATCATGCTCGAGGAGTGCGGCCTCGAATACCGTATGATCCCGGTCAATATCGGCCGCGGCGACCAGTTCAAGCCCGAGTTCCTGGCGATCAGCCCCAATAACCGCATGCCGGCGATTATTGACCACGACGCAGAAGATGGCCCGCTCCCTGTTTTCGAGTCGGGCGCGATCCTCGTTCATTTGGCCGAGCGGACCGGGCGCTTCATGCCGCAATCCGGGCGCGGTCGCAAAGAATGTATCGAGTGGCTGTTCTGGCAGGTCGGCAATCTCGGCCCTATGGCCGGTCAGCTCAGTCATTTCGTCAATTACGCTCCGGGCGAGCACCCCTATTCGCATAAGCGCTACGCCGACGAATACAACCGCTGTCTAGGGGTTCTCGAACACCGGCTCGCCGGACGTGAGTTCATCCTCGACGACTATTCGATCGCCGATATGGCGAGCTGGCCCTGGGTGCTGATCGCCAAGCCGCTCGGTCAACCGCTCGACGATTTCCCCAATGTCGCGCGGTGGCGCGCGACGATCAAGCAGCGCCCGGCGGTGCAGGCCGGCGTCGATTTGGGCAAGGAATTACGCCGCTCGGCGCCGCCGAGCGACGAGGAGCGCCGGGTCCTGTTCAACCAAACCGCACGGGACGTGCTGCGACAGCAGTGAGGGACGATTACTTCGCCGCGGCGGCGTCCGCGCCGGCTTTGGCGACCTGTCCGTCCTGAGGAGCAGTCCCGCCGGAAGCTCCGATGGCCCCGATGATTTTGCCGTCGACAATAATTGGGAAGCCGCCCTCGATCGGGGTCGCTCCACGAAGACCGAGCGTGCGCATGCCGATGCCGCCTTGCGCTACCAGATCTTCGAAAACTTTGCTCGGCCGGCGGAAATCGAGCGCCGTCTGCGCCTTGTCCTCAGCAACGCGGATCGAACCGTATTGTGTGTTGTCGAGCCTGTGCAGCATTACCGGATGGCCGGTGCTGTCGAGAATGACTATGGCCATCGGCCAGTTGTTCTTCATCGCCTCCGCCTCGGCGGCAGCCATCGCCTTCTTGGCCGCATCGAGACTGATCGGGGAGCCGTAGGGTGTCGTCGGGGGCGGCGAGGGGGCAGCCGGCTGCTGAGCGCTGGCAGCAATGGTGCTGCCAGCGAAGACTACTGCCGCGACCAAGAGAGGCCTGAGCCTGTACATGCATTTCCTCCTAAGGCCGCACAGGCAGCTAACCTCGATCTTCATCCGGATCCTCCTCCGTTCGACGGAGAGGATACGCCCGTCAGGCCAACCTAACAAACGAACACATAATGGAAGGGGTGACGCGCGGGTTCCGGCATGCTAGCCTCCCGGTTGCGATGCGACAGGGAAGTCCGGTGCGAGACCGGCGCTGCCCCCGCAACTGTAAGCGGCGAGTCCGCGGCAAACCGCCACTGGCTGGGTCAGACCCGGCTGGGAAGGCGCCGCGAGCGACGACCCCGAGCCAGGAGACCTCCGCATCGCGTGAATTGCGACCATTCCTCGGGCGGAGGAGGAGCCTTTGTCGATATGCGGCGCGGACGGACCGCGTCTTTCCCCAGTCACCTTGGTATTGGGCGGCGCCCGCTCGGGCAAGAGCCGTTATGCCGAGCGGCTCGTCGAGGACGCCGCGAGATGCGGCACCTATGTTGCGACCGCCGAAGCGGGCGACGCCGAAATGGCCGAGCGCATTGCCGCGCATCGGGCGCGCCGCGGCCCGTTCTGGCGCACCATCGAGGCTCCGCTGGCGCTGGCAGCGGCCATCGTTGGGCATGACGAACCCGAGCGCCCCATTCTCGTCGATTGCTTGACGCTGTGGTTGTCGAACCTGCTCCTCGCCGGCAAGCAAGCCGACGAAGAGGCTGGTACGTTGTGCGCCGCGTTGCAGGAGGCCTCTGGCAGTGTCGTGCTCGTCAGCAACGAGGTTGGGATGGGGCTTGTCCCCGAGACCCCGCTCGGCCGCAACTTCCGTGACGCCGCCGGTCGCCTCAACCAGGAGATTGCGGCACTCGCTGATCGTGTCGTCTTTGTCGCGGCGGGGCTGCCCCTCGTATTGAAGGAG
>VAZT01000382.1 GCA_005884825.1 Alphaproteobacteria bacterium | reverse complement strand
CGGGACGTTAATGAATCGCTAAAAGTTACGCTGAAAACGTCGTGAACCCGCGGTGAATGCCGCGGGTCCTCTGTGCAAGGACATAGGAGGGCCCGCCGCCTGCTACGCCCATATGGGTCGGCGCGACGACGCACGAGAGACCGTGGAGCGGCTGCGCGCCATCACCTCTGTCGTGATGCCGAGAACTATCCCCCTGCGGAACGCCGAGCATCGGGAGCTGTACTGGTCGGGTCTGCGTTTGGCTGTCGGCGAGCTCGCATGAGCCATATCGGCCGGCTCGCCCACGATTCTCGCCGCCGCCCCCTCTGGACTTTCTCGACCATTTCGGTTGGGCTTCGAGCGAGTTTCCCCGACGCCGGAACCCGCCTAAATCCCTAGCCTGGTTGGCTCTAAGTCATTGAAAGCAAGGAATGCTCCGAGAAGCTCCCCCACGCACTTTCCTCTAATTCATTGCGATGCTTGATCAACACTAAAGATTTAATCTTACGAGATGGCGGAGGGCTGTCGATCGGAATCGGGACATTAGACCCGAAGGCTCGAATGCTGTGGGCGATTTGCCCGATCTGTTTCTTGCTATGGCGCCGTGGGTTCGGTGGATCCGGTTTGGGCTAGTTGATCGCCCCGCCGACAATCGACACCCGAGGCTTCCGTTTGTGCCCTCGCCGCGGTCGGCTCGGCCCCGTCGTGGAACTGCACATCCTGGCGCAGGAAGAAAGTATAGCTCTTCCCGTCTTCGGCGTTTTCGCAGCTATTCGCCAGATCCGGAATGATCGTCAAATTGGGTTTGCACGGTCCCGATATTTTTGCTCCAGCGGATGCAGATCGAAGCTGACGCATAAGCCGATACTCGACTGGATCGATCACTGTCAGCCCCTCGCTTGCGCGCTGCTGCATGGACATGAATAGGATCTACAGCAGAAAGAACAAATTCTCTTCGAAATTGAGAGTTAACGCGACAACATTCAGCCTTAATTGTCCCCACCGTTACAACCCTTGCCTAGTCCTGACTAGCCATTGTCGGACGCCGCCGAGGGTCTGGGGCTTGCAGAACGACCGACAGTATGAAATTGCCAAACCATACGCACAGACCGCTGTAAACTGGCTTGCGATACGCGCGGCCTTGCATTTTATCGGGCCGCCATTGCGACGTTCTCATACGCCGGAAGAGGACGCTGACCCCGTCCGTGAGTTTACTGGATATTTACGCGATTTCCAGAAAGTCTGTCCTGTGCGCCGCCAGAAATCGGCGCGGCTCTGCGCATTCCCGCGCTGATTTCATCCCACAAACCGCCGAGTCAGGGCGAGCGCGGCTAGCTTAGCTGATCGGGCGGATTGCGATGAAGTGAGCCGTATCAAGCAGGACATAGAATATGGGCGAGATTCTTGGACGTGTGATGATGGTGGCGGGCTCGCAAATCACCGTAAATCCCGAAGCCGATAGCGTCGAGGAGGGGTCGGCCCGGATAGGGGCAGTGGTCAAAGTGGGTAACGCCAATCACGACGTAGTCGCTACAATCAGCGCTGTCCGATGCGAGAATAACTCCCCCTCAAAGCGCACCCTCTTTGCTGACCTTTTGGGAGAGATCGTCGCCTCGGACGAGGGGCCATCCCGCTTCAAGAGGGGTGTAACGCAGTACCCCATTTCGGGCGCGCCCGTTGTCATTGCGACTGACGCCGACCTGACTGCAATCTTTGGCCCAGTTTCGCGCTCCAATCTCCGAATTGGTACGCTTCATCATGATGCGAGGCAGCCGGCGTTCGTGTTGGTCAACGAACTGTTGCGGAAGCATTTCGCTGTGCTCGGGGCGACGGGGTCCGGAAAATCCTGTGCTGTGAGCCTGCTTTTGTCCGCCATTCTGGCCGACTACCCGATGGCACACATTATTCTCATCGATCCGCACAACGAATATGGCCGGGCGTTTGGACGGACCGCCGAAGTGGTCAATATCGACAATCTCCAGCTTCCGTTCTGGCTTTTCGACTTCGAGGAGGCGGTCGGAATACTGGTCCGCGGCGGAACCGCTCAGGAGCAGGAAGCGCAGGCACTCATCCTGAAAGACGCGATTATCCGAGCGCGCCGCCACTACGCGGGGGAGAGCCCTGCTGCGGCGATGCTGAGCGTGGATACGCCGACGCCGTTTCGGGTATCCGATCTCCTTCGTTTCATCTCCGAGGCGATGGGCAGGCTCGATAAGCCGGACACTTCCATGCCTTATCTGCGCCCGAAGACGCGCCTGGAATCATTGCGAGATGACCGGCGGTTTTCGTTCATGTTTTCCGACTGGCTGCTTGGTCAGGACGCGCTTTCGCAAATCGTTGGTCGTCTATTGCGGATCCCGGTGAGCGGAAAGCCGCTGACCATCATGGACCTCTCGGGCGTTCCCTCCGAGATAGCCGATGTAGTTGTTTCGCTGTCCTGCCGCCTGCTTTTCGACTTTGCCGTATGGTCCGACCGCGGGCGAATGCCGCCGGTTCTTCTGGTATGCGAGGAGGCGCACCGCTATGTCCCTGCAGCTGAGCACGTCGGTTTTGCGGGGGCGGCTCGGGCGATCACGCGGATTGCTCGCGAAGGGCGCAAATACGGTGTCTCACTCGCATTGATTTCGCAGCGACCCTCTGAACTCTCGGTCCAGGCGCTTTCCCAATGCGGCACAATTTTCGCGTTGCGCCTGGCCAACGAGCTTGACCAGCGTTTCATGGAAACGGTGATGCCGGATGCGGCGCGCGGCACCTTAGCCACGCTGTCGAGCCTGGGCACGCAGGAGGCCATCGTTTGTGGCGAAGGCGTCCCACTACCAATGCGAATCCGCTTCGACGACCTGCCGCGTACACGTCGACCGCGCAGCGACGGCGCCGATTTCGCCAAAGCTTGGCAGGCTGATTCAGCCGATGCGGATTTCCGCGACGAGGGAGTGCGCCGTTGGCGGCAGCAAAGCCGCAAACGCCTTGCCATCTAGCGATACACTGATCCTGCTATCCACGGTGATTCGTTAAGAGCGCGCGCAAACGGAATATCAAAGAAAATTGGTAAGGATTGAGGATACCGGATTCGATCTTGCGAGGGCATAGTGACATTAGCGGCCGACGTTAGTGCAAAGCGTCCGCGTTCGGCGGATCTGGCCGGAGCCGGTAAACGGGCTGTATCGCGCCGCACGGTTTGCCAAAGGAGAAAGCGTGCTTCGTGCTCGGGGCGATGGAGCGGCGCATCGCGGCGCTCGGCTGCGGCTGGGCGGATGTGACCGCGACCCAGGTTTATACCATCTTCGATATCCATCCGCTCCTGGCCGACGAGTTCGTCCGCCGGGCAGCCATGTCGGGCGGTTTGACTTGGCATTTCGCGCGCCCACCGGTGCAGGGCCTCGA
>VAZT01000381.1 GCA_005884825.1 Alphaproteobacteria bacterium | reverse complement strand
GCCGCCCAAGCCCTGCACAACCATGTCATAGGCGGGATAGTGGGAGTAAGGGCCGCTGTGCCCAAAACCCGAGGCGGCAGCATAAATCAGACGGGGATAACGGGGGTGCAAACTGCCCCACCCGTAACCCAGCTTCTCCATCGTGCCGGGACGGAAGTTCTCGACGAGCGCGTCGGCCTTGTCGAGGAGGCGCTCGAAGATGTCGCGGCCGGCGGGTGATTTGAGGTCGAGCGCGATCGATTCCTTCCCGCGGTTGACCGACGCGAAATAGGTTGATTTGCCGTTCTTGAACGGACCGTAATGCCGCGCGTCATCGCCTTGCCGGGGCGGCTCGACTTTGATCACCCGCGCCCCGAGCTCGGCGAGCAGCAAGGTGCAGTAGGGGCCCGCCAGGATACGGGAGAGATCGACGATCGTGATGCCGGAAAGCGGCCCGGGCTGTGCCATGACGCGTGGTCCTCTTGATGCGAACGCCTCAATAGCGTAGCGCGGACGAGGCTCGCAACCAGCGTGTTCCCGTGCGCTGCACCGGTTGTGACCGAACGCGGTCAGGACTATTGTCCGCAAAGAGCAACCCCATCAGCAGGCCGATGGATAATCGATCCGAGCACGGCGAGGACGGAGCCGACCAACGAAGGTCGGCGGCGCTGATCGGGTTGATCATCATCCTGGCGCTGGCGATTGCCGGGGTGGTTCTCGTCAGAGAGCTCAGAGAGCGCTCCCGCATCGAAGACTGCCTGATGTCGGGACGCACGAATTGTGCCCCGATAGAGACGCCATTGCGCCGATAGCACCGCTTCGGCCCCCTCTCTCGCAATCAGGGATAACCTGCGGCAAAAATTCCAGGGATGGCGGCTGCGGGTGACTCGTATAGTTTGTCTATGATAGATTTCGCGCCTCGATAGGTGCTTAGGGTCGGAGGCGCTCGGGATGGTAAGGCGTGCGATCGGAGCAGTCGTAATCCTTTCGCTGCTGGCAATCGTTGTGCTGTGGCGACTGAACCACGGCACCGAGGTGCCGGCGGCGGCGGCACAGACGCCTGCGCCCGGAGTCCCGGTCACGGCGGGAACCGTCGCAGCCCAGGATGTCCCGGTCTTCCTCCACGGCATCGGCACGGTCCAAGCCTACAACATGGTAGCGGTCAAGAGCCGGGTCGACGGACAGATCGTCAAAGTCGATTTCAAGGAAGGCCAGGACATCAAGGCGGGGGATCCGCTTTTCCAAATTGACCCGCGTCCATTTCAAGCGGCGCTCGAGCAGGCGCAGGCGGCCAAACAAAAAGACGAGGCGCAGCTCGCGGGCGCGCAACTCGATCTGGAGCGGTATGAAAAGCTGATCGGCTCCGGATGGCAGACCCGGCAGAGCTATGACCAGCAAAAGGCGCAGGTCGGGCAGCTGCAGGCGGCGGTCAAGGGCGACGAGGCGCAGATCAATACCGCCAAGCTCAACCTCAGCTATGCCGATATCCGTTCGCCGATCGACGGGCGGCTGGGAGCGCGTCTCCTCGACAAAGGCAATCTCGTGCATGCCAACGACAATACACCGCTGGTGATGATCACCGAGATAAAGCCGATCTTTGTCAGCTTCACACTGCCGCAAGATAATTTCGACGATATCCGAGAAAGCCAAAACAAAGCGCCGCTGGCGGTCTACGCCTATAGCGGCGACGGCAAGAAGCAGTTGGCCGAGGGCAAGCTGACGCTGATCGACAATGCGATCGACCAGGCGACGGGGACAATCCGTCTGAAGGCGCGCTTCGAGAATGAAAACGAGCGGCTTTGGCCCGGAGAATTCGTCAGCCTCCGCGTTGTCCTCTCGACCCGTCAGAATGTCGCAACGGTGCCGTCTCAGACAGTGCAAGACGGCCCAGACGGCCATTACGCTTACGTCATCAAGCCGGATAACACGGTCGAGCGGCGCGCGGTCGAAGTTGCCTCGATCCAGGACGGCATTGCCGTCGTGACAAAAGGGCTGGCAGCGGGCGAGCGGGTCGTGGTCGACGGTCAGTACCGGTTGACCAACGGCGCGCGGGTCAACCCGGCTGCTCCCGCTGCCCCGGCGGGCACAGCCGGGTGAGAGCCGCCGCGGGTATCGAAACCGTTAAGTAGCCGACCAGTATCCAATAAACGAGAAGGCGATCGCCGATGAGCATTTCGGAGCCCTTTATCCGCCGGCCGATCGCGACCTCGCTGATGATGCTGGGGGTGCTCGTTTTCGGCATCGGCGCCTATGGGCTCCTGCCGGTCGCGGCACTACCCAAGGTCGATTTCCCGACGATCGTGGTTGCGGTCAATTATCCCGGCGCCAGCCCCGACACGATGGCGTCGGCAATCGCGACTCCGCTCGAGCAGCAATTCGCGACGATCCCCTCGCTCGACCAGATGACCTCGACGAGTGGCATCGGGTCGTTGTCGATCACCTTGCAGTTCGATCTCGAACGCAACATCGACGCCGCCGCCCAGGACGTCCAGACCGCGATCAATGCTGCCAGCGGTGTCCTCCCGAAGGACCTGCCGACCCCGCCGACTTACCGTAAGACCAACCCCGCGGATCGCCCGGTGATGATTTATGCGGTGCATTCCGATGCGCTGCCGATCTATCGGGTCGACGATTATGCCTACACGATCCTGGCGCAGAAGATCTCGACGTTAAAAGGCGTCTCGGAAGCCCGCATCTTCGGCCAGAGGCCGTACGCGCCGCATATACAAGTCAACCCCGGTGCGCTGGCTTCCCGCGGCATCGGCCTGGAGGACGTGCGAAATGCACTGCTGACGGCAACTGTCAACCGGCCAAAGGGCGTTCTCGAAGGCGCGCACCAGACCTTCACGCTCGACACAAACGACCAGCTCTTCACCGCCGATGCTTACCGGAACGTTATCGTTGCCTATCGCAACGGTGCGCCGGTGCGCCTCAAGGACATCGGCAATGTTGTCGACTCGGTGCAAAACGAGCGCATCGGCGCCTGGTATTACGACACCCCCGCCGAGGGGCTGGCTATTCAGCGTCAGGCAGGCGCCAATACGATCGAGCTGGTGAATTCGATTCAGACGCTGCTGCCGCGGCTCGAAGAATCCATCCCGCCCTCGGTAAAGGTCGACCTGGTTTCAGACCGCTCGCTCGTCGTCAAGGCGGCGGTCCATGATGTCCAATTTACGATGATGCTGACGATCGGGCTCGTGATCATCGTCATCTTCGTGTTTCTGCGGACGTTGTGGGCGACGGTGATCCCGAGCCTGGCCGTGCCGCTGTCGCTGCTCGCCACCTTTGGGGTGATGTATGCCGTCGGCTACAGCCTCGATAACATTTCGCTGATGGCGCTGACGATCTCGGTCGGTTTTGTCGTCGACGATGCGATCGTCATGATCGAGAACATCGTGCGTTACATCGAGCAGGGAGAGCGCCCCTTCGATGCCGCCCTCAAAGGTGCGGGTCAGATCGGTTTCACGATCATATCGATTACCTTTTCGCTGATCGCAGTCTTCATCCCGCTGCTTTTCATGGGCGGCATCATCGGCAGGCTGTTCCGTGAATTCGCGGTCACGGTGTCGGTGGCAGTCATAGCTTCGGCCTTTGTCTCGCTGACGCTGACGCCTGTGCTGTGCTCGCTGTTTCTGAAGGAGCAGGGGCTTCACGGGGCGGGTCGCCTCAATCAGATCGCCGAACGCTTTTTCACTGGGTTCCTTAATATTTACGACCGCGGATTGCGGTTTGTCTTGCGCCATCAGTTGCCGACGTTGTTGTCGACGCTCGTGCTGATCGTCGCGACTGGTTATCTCTACGTCATCATTCCCAAAGGTTTTTTCCCCGAGCAGGATACCGGCTTTATTTTTGGCCAGGCGGACGCGCGCGAGGACAGTTCTTTCAAGGCCATGTCAGAGCATGTCCAAAAGATCGTCGAAATCGTCCGACACGATCCCACTGTCTCCGGTGACTTCGCGTTCACTGGAGCCAGCGCCTACAATCCGACGGAGAACACGGCGCGCGTGTTCATCCAGCTCGTGCCGCACGACCAACGGTCGGAAACCTCCGGCCAGATCATTCGACGCCTGCGTCCCAAGGTGGCCGCGGTCGAAGGGGTCAAATTCTTCATGCAGTCCGGGCAGGACATCAGCATTGGCGGACGTCTGAGCCGTACCCTTTATCAATACACACTGACCGATACCGACGTCGAAGAGCTGAACCATTGGGCGCCGATCATCGAGCGCGAGATGAGAAAGATGCACGAGCTCGAAGACGTTGCCTCGGATCAGCAGATCGCCTCGCCCCACATCGCGATCGAGATCGACCGGGACGCGGCGTCGAGAATGGGCATCTCGCCATCTCTGATCGACGAGACGTTGTATGACGCGTTCGGGCAACGCCAAGTCACGACGATCTATACCTCGACCAGCCAGTACAAGGTCATCCTCGAGGTTCAGCCCGAATATCAGGAAGATCCGACGGCTCTGTCGAAGATCTATATCTCCGCTCCCGGGGGGACGCAGGTGCCGCTGAGCGCGTTCGCGCATCTCACGTCCAAGGTCGAACCGCTGTCAGTCAACCATCAGGGGCAATTCCCGGCG
>VAZT01000380.1 GCA_005884825.1 Alphaproteobacteria bacterium | reverse complement strand
GCATCGCGGTCGTCGAGCCCTCGTGAAAGCCGATCGAGAAATCGAGTTCCTCGGCCATCGTCCAGAACGGCTCGTAGATGGGGTCGCTGATCATCTTGTTGCCGTGATACGGGTTCGGCCGCAGGAAGCCGCCGCGCATCCCGAGCACTTGGCGAGCGTAGCGCATCTCGTCGATCGCGAGCTCGACCGACTGCATCGGCAGCATCGCGACCCCGAAGAGGCGCTCGGGATAGGGCTTGCAGTAATCGGCGAGCCAGCGGTTGTAGGCGCGGCACATCCCGGCGGCGAGGCCGGGATCCTCGACGGCGCCGGCGAAAAGACCGAGGCTCGGGTAGAGGAACGCGGCGTCGATGCCGTCGGCGTCCATATCGATAATGCGCGCGTGCGGGTCGAACCCGCCCTTCTTTCCTTCGGCATATTTGAGGCTGTCGGGCTTGACGGCGCCTTGCCGCACCCCGACTGAGCCAAGGCTGCCGATCCCGCGCGGATTGCCCAACAATTTGCCTTCGACGCTCAGGCGCTCCTTGCCGTTTTCGTCGATGACAAAGCGCGGCCGGCGCTCGCGGAACTCGGGATCGATGTATTTGTCCCAGAGATCGAGCGGCTCCAGAATGTGGCCGTCGGCATCGACAACGTTATAGGCGCGGGTCATCGACATGTCCTCCGATGCAATCAGATCCCGCGGCATCGTAACGCAGCCGCACCCGTCGCGCGAGGCTGAACGCAATCCATTCAGGCGAACCAGATATGCGTATGAGTCACCGCACTCATGTCGGATGCGGACTCGTCTCGCGGCCGCCCCGGAAGGCAGCCGCGAGAATATGCTCGACGGATCAGCTGGCTGGAACCGCCTGCCAGCCGGTGTTGCATTGCGCTACGTACGGGTAATAGCCTGCCGGATCGGAGCAATAGTACCAGGTTTGGCTGGCGTAAGGCTGGCTGTAGCCGTAATTGTCGTAATCCGGATAATAGCCCCAGTACGGATAATCATAATAGGTCCACGCCAATCCGGGACCGCCCCACCACCAGCCGTATCGTCCGCCATGCCAGCCATGGTACCAGTGCCCCGCGCGCTCGCCGGCAAAGCCGTTGTGCAAGCCCGCAAAGCTACCGTGGAAACCACCGCCGTGGAACCCACCGGCGTGGAAGCCGCCGCCATGAAACCCGCCAAACCCTCCGCCATGGAATCCGCCCCCGCCGTGGAAACCGCCACCACCGCCGTGCCCGCCGCCGCCGCCCCCGCCCCCATGGGCGTGGGCGATATCTGGCTGGCAGAGAACAGCTGCACCCAGCAACGCGGCTGCCATGCTCATCAGACGCCACGTTTTCCTGGGCCGGGATCCGTTATTGCCTGATACGCGCATCGATTACTCCTTTTTCGTACCTCGCCGCCAAACGATCCCAATGAGGACCCAGCCGGCTCATGAGCGGATATGTGCTGCCGATGCCTGCTGCGCCAATTACTCTTAGTAAATTTTGGTAAATACAGATTTCGCTGAGCTTTACCGGTTTTCACCGGATTTTACTTGGGCCGGGTCAGCGCAGACCTAAATTTGCGAGTTTGAGGTTGGCCCAGGACTGAGCGGGGGCGTTGCTTGGGAATCGTTCGCTTCGCGTTGAAATTTCCGCACACCTTCTATGTGATGGCGGCGCTGATCTTGTTTCTCGGCGTTACTGCCGCCGTCGAGATGCCGACCGATATTTTCCCTGAGATCAACATCCCGGTCGTCACGGTGATCTGGCAGTACACCGGCCTCGACACGACCGAGATGGAGCAACGTTTCACTACTTACAACCTTGCGATCGCGCAGGTCGTCGCCGCCACGAACGCGATCCGCGCATTGCTGCCGACCGGGACCCAGCCACCCATCGTCGTGCAATACAACGCGTCGGCCGTTCCCGTCATGCAGATCAGCCTCAGCTCCGACAACCTCAGCGAGTCGCAGCTCTACGACTACGGTATCTACCGGCTGCGGCAGATGATCGCGCCGGTCCACGGCGTCACATTGCCCACACCCGCCGGCGGAAAGTACCGGCAAATCATGGTCGACATCGACCAGACAAAGCTGCTGGCCAAGGGCCTCGCTCCGCTGCAGGTGGTGAACGCGGTCAACGCGCAGAACCTGACCCTCCCCGGCGGCGACGAGAAGATCGGCAAAACCGACTACACCGTCCGCACCAATTCGATGCCGCCGACAATCGAGGCGCTCAACGATATTCCGGTCAGCTATTCGAACGGCGCTACCGTCTTCCTCCGGGACATCGGCCACGTCCGCGACGGCAATCTGGTGCAGCAGAACGTCGTTCGGGCGGACGGCAAGCGCTCGGTGCTGCTCAGCATCATCAAGAACGGCAACGCCTCGACTTTGACGGTCGTCAATGCGGTCAAGCATGTGCTCGATGTTGCGCGGCAAGCGGCACCCGCCGGCATGGTCATCAAATCGCTGTTCGATCAGTCGGTGTTCGTCACCTCCTCGGTGATGGCGGTGCTGCGCGAAGGGGCGATCGCCGCCGGGCTCACGGCGCTGATGATCCTTCTCTTCCTCGGCTCGTGGCGCCCGACGATCGTCGTGATGATCTCGATCCCGCTGGCGATGCTGACCTCGCTCGTCGTGCTCTATTTCCTCGGTGAGACGATCAACACGATGACACTGGGTGGCCTGGCGCTCGCGGTAGGCATTCTCGTCGACGATTCGACTGTCACGATCGAGAACACCTACCGCCTGCTCGACGAGGAGAAGATGCCGTTGCCTGAGGCGACGCTACACGGCGCCGCCGAAATCGCGATGCCTACGCTGGTGTCGACCTTGGCGATCAGCTGCGTCTTCACGTCGGTGATCTTCCTCGAAGGCGCCGCAAAATACCTGTTCACGCCGCTCGGCCTTGCGGTCGTCTTCGCGATGCTGGCTTCCTACGGCCTGTCCCGCACCCTGACGCCGATCACGATCGGCCAGCTGCTGAAGGGTCAGCACACCGGCTCCCCGGGCGTGCCAGGCAACGGGTTCTTTTCGCGCTTCCACGCGTCCTTCGAGCGCGGCTTCGAACATTTGCGCGAGGGCTATGTCGGGCTGCTCACGATGCTGCTGACCCGCCGGGCGATCGTCCCGATCATCGCCACTCTCGTTCTCGCGCTCGGCGCCGTGATATTCGTCTTTGTCGGTCGTGATTTTTATCCGGCGATCGATGGCGGCATGATCCAGCTCCACGTGCGCGCGCCGCCGGGCACCCGCATCGAGGTAACAGAGCAGATCTTCCAGAACGTCGAGGACAAGATCCGGCAGGTCATTCCGAAGCAAGACCTCGATCTGATCGTCGACAATTTCGGGGTGCCGGCGCGCTCCTATAACTGGGCCTTCGCCGATGGCACGACGATCGCGGTCAACGACGGCGTGATCATGGTCTCGCTCAAGGACGGCCACGCACCGACCGCCGACTACGTCCGCGAATTGCGGCGGGTGCTGCCGGCAGCGTTCCCGGAGGACATGTTCTACTTCCAGCCCGCCGACATGGCGACGCAGATCCTGAATTTTGGGCTTACCGCCCAGATCGACGTGCGCACCGTCGGCTACGACCGGGTCAAGAACCTCCACATTGCCGAGGAGATGCGGCGCCGCATCGCCGCTATCCCCGGCATCGTCGACGCCCATCTGCAGCAGGAGGTCTATGCCCCCGATTTCTTTGTCCAGATCGACCGTGCGCGAGCCCTGCAGTTCGGCATCACCGTGAACGACATCGGCAACAACGTCACAGCGAGCCTGAGCTCGTCGGAGCAGGTCTCGCCGAACTTCTGGACCGATCCGACCAACGGCATTCCCTATTACATCGCGGTTCAGACGCCCCAATACCAGCTCAGCTCGCTGGGTGACCTCGGCAATACGCCAGTCAGCACCGGGACCGCCCCCCCGACAACGCAGCCGGTGCCGGGCGAGCTGCAAAATGTCGCGACCTTTGCACGCGACTCGGTGCCGGGCAGTGCGAATGAGGCCAATATCCAGCCGGTCTACGAGGTCTACGCCAGCACCCAAGGCCGCGATCTCGGCAGCGTCGCGGCCGAGATCGACAAGGTCACGACCGACCTCGGGAAACAGCTCGCGCCCGGCAACACGATCCAGGTGACCGGCCAGATCGACAGCATGAACCAGGCGTTCCGCGACATGACGATCGGCCTCTTGTTCGCGGCCGTGTTCGTTTACCTGCTGATGGTCGTCAATTACCAGAATTTCGGGGATCCGTTCGTCGTCATTCTGGCATTGCCGGCGACGTTTTGCGGCATCGTCACGATGCTTTACATCACCGGCACGACGCTGAGCGTCCCGTCGCTGATGGGCGCGATCATGGCGGTCGGCGTCGCGTCGGCCAACTCGATCCTGCTCGTCACCTTCGCGCGCGAGCAGCAGCTCGCCGGCAGCAAGGCCTTCGATGCTGCGATCTCCGCCGGGCATACCCGCATTCGGCCGGTATTGATGACCGCGACCGCAATGATCGTCGGCATGATCCCGATGGCGATCGGCGGCCCGGGCGAGGAGCAGAACGCCGCGCTGGCGCGCGCCGTCATCGGCGGCCTCCTGTTTGCGACCCCGACGACCCTGCTCGTCGTGCCTTACCTGTTTGCGATGCTGCGCAAGGGCAATGACGGCAAACCGGCCCACGGCGTCTTCGAGGAGGTCCCTGAATGAACGACGGCCTCGAACACCCGCCACTGTTGAAAGGGCCCCCGCCGCGGCCGCTGCTTCCGGCGCCTGATCGCGACACCCCCGAAGCGCCACCGGGCGGGCCCACCCGGCGGGGCGGCGGGGCGGGGCGCCGTTTGCTTGGCCTCGGCGTGCTCTTGCTGTTTACATGCGCACTCGCGCTGGGCCTATGGCGGCATTACCAGCAGCACCGCCAGGTCATGGACACCGCCGATCAGCAGGCGAATTTCGTCCCAAGCGTGCGCGTCGAGTCAGCGGCGCAGCGTCTCGGCAGACTGCACGTGACATTGCCCGCGACGACGCTCGGTTTCGTCGAGGCCAACATCTACGGGCGCGCCAGCGGCTATGTGCTGAAGCGCTATGTCGATATCGGCGATCACGTCAAGACCGGCCAGCTCCTCGCCGAGATCACCGCGCCCGAGGTCGAGGACCAGGTCGCCCAATTTCAGAACAGTCTGCAGCAGGCTGATGAGACGCGGGAACAGAATAAAGCGCAACAGTCGCTGAACCAGGTCACCTGGGGACGCGACGCGGTACTCGTCAAACAAGGCTGGGTGACGTTGCAGCAGGGCGACGTCGATCGGTACACTTTACAGGCCCAGCAGCACGCGACGCAGGCGGCCCACTTCAATGCCGCGGCAACGCAGGCGCAGCTTAGATATTACAATCAGCAGAAGGTCTACCAGCAGGTCGTCGCGCCGTTCGACGGCGTGATCACGCAGCGCAACATCGATGTCGGCAGCCTGATCACGGCCGACGCGACTGGCGGCACCTCGATGTTCTCGATGACCCACAGCGACGTCATCCGAGTCTGGGTTTACGTACCGCAGGACTCCGCCTTTGGCGTGAAGCCCGGCGTTGAGGCCGTCATTCGCGTGCCCGCGATGCCTCACCTCACGCTCCATGGTCAGGTCACGCGGATCGCCGATGCCCTCCAGCCGGGAACCCGGACCCTGCTGACCGAGGTCGACGTTCCCAACCCGGACGGCGCCTTTCAGCCGGGGGTCTATTGCACCGTGGAACTAAAGATCCCGCGCTCAGCGCCGGCGCTCATCGTGCCGGCCTCGGCGATCATCTTCAATCAGAACGGCATGCAGGTCGCGGTCGTCGAAAACGGCGTCGCCCATCTGCGCAAGATCGCGATCACGACCGATTACGGCACCGAAGTCGAGGTCAATGAGGGCGTCCAGAACGGCGACAAGGTGGTATTGCAACCGCCCGTGAACTTGGCTGACGGCGACAAGGTGCAGATCATCCCGGAACCCCCAGCGGCGACGCCGTAATCGAATCAGGGAAACCTACTCGAGTGAGGCGGATTATCATTCGTCTGATCGTGGTTGGCTCGATGCTGACGCTCCCTGGCTGCGCCAATGCGATTGACATCATCTGTCCTCCGGCAGGCCAGTGTCCAAACGTGCGTCCGGGGCATGGCGGCGGCTACTGATTTACGACGCTTAACGGCAGTTTACTTCCGATATCGGTGACCCGCTATAAACTGTAGCGGACAGTGGTGTTCCATACCACCTTGCTGCACCAAGGTATGATTGAAGTCGGCGTCCCCTGCAGGCTGGGGTTGCAGGCAGATGCCGCAAGCGGCGGCGGGCGCGACCGGGCCGCTGAAGTCCTTCGATCCGCCGTTCCCTATATAAGTCGCCGATGAACTTACGTGATCTCGAATATGCGGTGTGCCTTGCCGCCGCAGGCCAGTTCCGGCGCGCCGCAGAGCGCTGCCATGTCAGCCAGCCGACCTTGAGCGCTCAGATCGCCAAGCTCGAGGACGAGCTGGGCCTTCAACTATTCGAGCGCGGTCCCCGCGCCGCCACGCCGACCGTTAACGGGCGCGCGATCATCCGCCAGGCGCAAATCGTATTGGATGAGGTCGAGCGGCTGAGGGCATTGGCGCGCGCCGGCCAGGACCCGTTGCAGGGGCCGTTCCAGCTCGGCGTGATCCCGACGGCGGGGCCGTATCTGATGCCCCGGCTGCTGCCGGTCCTGAGGAAGCGCTGGCCGCAGCTGCGGCTGCTGTTGCGCGAGGAGCAGACGGCGGGGCTCCTCGATCGGTTGCGCGCGGGTTCGCTCGACGCGGCGATCCTGTCCCTGCCGCTCGACGGCGACGATCTGCGCTGGGAGACGTTGCTCGCCGAGCCGATCCTTGTGGCTTTGCCGCGCGGCCATCGGCTCGCCGCCGAGAGCCGGATCGCACCACGCGCGCTGACCTCCGAGCCGATCGTTTTGCTGGAAGAGGGGCATTGCCTGCGCGACCAATCCCTGTCGATTTGCGAGGCCGCCGGCCTCGGCAACCGCCGCGACGACGTGCAGGCGGCCGGATTGGAGACATTGCGCCAGATGGTGATGGCCGGGATCGGCATTGCCCTCGTCCCGGAGCTGGCGACGCTGGCCCCATTTGGCGCCGGCGACCTCGCCGTTTACAGCCGTTTCGAGCCACCCGAGCCGAAACGCGAGCTGGTGCTGGTCTGGCGCCGCACCTTCCCGCGCGGCGACGCATTGCAGGAGCTGGCGCGCGGATTGCGCGGCGCGCTCGCTACGCGGCCCGCCGCAGATCGAGTTCCGACCAGATGATCGCGAGCACCCGGACCAGATCGGCTGGACATAATGCGGTGGCGGTGCAACAGCTCGCCGCAGACCGCTTTGCACAGCACCGGATCGACGATCAGCACCGGCACGATATGGCTCGGGCTCGGCATCACCGGCAGCCCGGCCTCGGCGAGGCGGCGCTTCAATGTGGCCGCGCGCTCCTCATGGCGCACGCGCTCGGCGCGATCTCGCCATCGATTGAATAGACCGACTCGCAGCACATGAGCCTGGGCCGCCGGGGGATGACGCGCGAGATCGGCGAACCCGCGATACCGCCCCTCAGCGTGAAGCGCAGCGAGGCGCGCTCTGAAGAAGCCCTCGTAATCCATGCCGGTCCCCGCTGGTTGCCGTTACTTTGGCTGCGGGTAATTTTGGATTACCTCGCCAGTGGCGGGCGTCGTGAAGTGGCTGAGAGGACCCTCAACCCCGTCGCTCTCACCATCTTCCCCCATCGAGCTTACCTTGTAGTAATAGGTCGTCTGCGGCTTCAGATCCACCAAGCGGACCCGGAAAATCGTCTCCGGGTGGCCTCGGTTGAGCCGGATATGGCCTTTCGCCGTCTGGCTCAAATCCTCGGGATCCGTCCCGTAGTGCACGACGCCGTAATGCTCGTCGTCCCCCCGGGGGTTCGTGGTGGTCCACCGCACAATGGCCATGTAGCTGACGGCCGATTCGAGCTCTGGCCCTTTGGTGATCTCGACGTG
>VAZT01000379.1 GCA_005884825.1 Alphaproteobacteria bacterium | reverse complement strand
TCAGCGATCAGCCGGCTGATGTCCATTCCCGACCCAGTTCCTGCTTTATCCAACCGCCCCGGGCCGTGGCTGGAGCGCGTCCGCGATGCACTTTCGGCGCGCGCATGCTATGGTTTTCCGCGCTCCCGGTCGAGCTAATTCCAGCGTAACCGGGAAGCCCGTCTCGGAGATCGATGTTGGGAGCAGAAGGTAAGGAGAAGACCGATGGCCGGATTGTACTTCGAGGAGTTTGAAGAGGGTCAGGTCTTCGAACACGCGATCAGCCGGACCGTTACCGAAATGGACAATGTGCTCTTCAGCACATTGACGATGAACCCGCAACCCCTGCACCTCGACGAAGAATTCGCTAAACAGACCGAGTTCGGCCAGCGCTTGGTCAACAGCCTGTTCACGCTCGGTCTGGTCATCGGCATCAGCGGCGGCGAAACGACGTTCGGTACGACGGTCGCCAATCTGGGGATGAGCGACGTTCGGTTTCCGAAGCCGGTCTTCCACGGCGACACGTTGCGGGCGCGAACAATCGTGAAGTCGAAACGGCGCAGCCAGTCGCGCAAGGACGCCGGGATCGTCGAATTCGAGCATCAGGGGATCAACCAGCGCGGCGAAACCGTCGCGATCTGCCGGCGCGCCGGCTTGATGAAATGCCGGGCCACATGAAGTGCCAACAGACATGAAGTACTAGCCGACGGAGGGGTGAATGCGCTCCCTGCTGTTTGTTCCCGCCGATAGCGAACGCAAGCTCGCCCGTGCGCCGCAATCTGGCGCCGATGCGTTGATCCTAGACCTCGAGGATTCGGTTGTGCCGGCGAATCGACCGTCGGCGCGCCGTCAGGCCCGTGATTTCCTTGGCACCACAGGTTCCGTCGAGTTCCGCCGCTATGTCCGCATCAATCCGCTGTCGAGCGGCGTCGCTCTAGATGATCTCGCTGCTATCGTGCCGGGAAAACCGGATGGAATACTGTTGCCGAAATGCGTCCCCGACGACCTGCGGACGCTCGATCATTATCTCTCGGCTCTGGAGGCGGCCTCGGCGCTGCCGCCGGGGAATATCCGGGTCATCGCCATCGCCACCGAAACCCCGGCCGCAATGTTCGCCCTCGGCGGCTACGGCGGAGTGTCGTCGCGGCTCGAAGCCATCACCTGGGGCGCGGAGGATCTGGCCGCGTGTATCGGCGGCAACAATCGCCGGGTCGAGGGCATCTATGACGACGTCTACCGGCTGGCCCGGTCTTTATGCCTGTTGGGAGCGGCAGCCGCCGAGGTCGTCCCGATCGATACGATCTGTACCGATTTCAAGGATGAGTCCGGGCTCGCCGCCGAGTGCGCTGCCGCGAGGCGATCCGGCTTTACCGCAAAGATGGCGATCCATCCGGCGCAGATCCCGGTCATCAACGAGGCTTTTGCGGTCAGCGATGAAGAACTCGCCTGGGCGCGCAGGATCGTCCAGGCGTTTGCCGGAAACCCTGACACAGGGACGATCGCCATCGACGGCAGGATGGTCGACAAACCGCACCTGACATTGGCACGCCGGCTCCTCGGCTTGGGTGCGGGGTGAGAGATCGGCTGGCAAGACCATGGCGGCCGATCTCGTTTACTGCTACGCTCGGTAAGCATCCCAGGGTTGACCAGGAATGATTGCGAAATCGATGATCGGGGCACCCGCCGCAGCGATTCTGTTGGCGGCGTGTTCGCAAACACCGCCGCAATATTTCGGACCGCAGCTGGCGTCGGCCTCGGGCGAGGTCGAACCACAGGCGATCAACTCTCCGGCGTATGCCGCACGGCCGCCGCTACCCGGCCGGCCCGGTTATCTCGAAACGATCCGCTATATCGATGATGGGGTCAAATATATAGACCCGTACGCCGAGTTCTTTATCTCTTACGATGGCCAAATGTGTTTTCGCGGTTTGGTCAATCGCCAAGCTGCCTATTTTGAAAATTACCAAAACTATTGGTGCATGTATCCAACCGCGGTAAACAATGTGGAAGCACTCGAAAACGACATCAGTTATATAGATTCGGTCCGCCTATGGTGCGTGCTGGGAGCGCCGCAATGTGCCCGCAAGATCGGATTTGCAAATTATCTCGATGACAGCAGCTGGATAGATAACAGCATAGCGGTGCAAACCCGCCCCTTCAGAGAGCAGCGCGATGCGATCGAGTATTTGATCTACCTGATGGGCGGGAACGCAGCTGGTGCGCAGCCGCTGCGGTCACGTCACCCGACACCTCTCGCGATTTCGCGAGAGGTGCGGGGCCAGAAGGCGGGCTAAACCGAGTAATACATCTGGAATTCGATCGGGTGGGGGGTGTGCTCGAAGGCGTACACCTCCTCCCACTTCAATTCCATATAGGCCTCGATCTGGTCCATGTTGAAGACGTCGCTCTTCAGCAGAAAGGCGTGATCGGCGCGCAACTCGCCCAATGCCTCGCGCAGCGACCCGCAGACCACCGGCACGTCCGTCAATTCTTCCGGCGGGAGGTCGTAGAGGTTCTTGTCGATCGGGTCGCCGGGGTGGATCTTGTTCTGGATGCCGTCTATCCCGGCCATCAGCATCGCCGCGAAGGCGAGATAGACGTTGGCCGCGCCGTCCGGGTAGCGCACCTCGACCCGCTTGCCCTTGGGGCTGGACACGTAGGGGATGCGGCAGGCGGCCGACCGGTTGCGCGAGGAATAGGCGAGCAGCACCGGCGCCTCGAAGCCGGGGATCAGCCGCTTGTAGCTGTTGGTCGTCGGGTTCGTGAAGGCGTTGATCGCCTTGGCGTGCTTGATGATGCCGCCGATGTAGTAGAGCGCGGTTTCCGACAGGTCGGCATAAAGATTGCCGGCAAAGACCGGGCGCTCGCCCTTCCACAGCGACTGGTGGACGTGCATGCCGGAACCGTTGTCGCCCATGACCGGCTTGGGCATGAAGGTCGCGGTCTTGCCGTATTGGTGGGCGACGTTCTGCACGACATATTTGTAGATCTGCATGTTGTCGGCGGTGCGCACCAGGGTCGAATAGACAAAGCCCAGCTCGTTCTGGCTCGGCGCGACCTCGTGGTGATGCTTTTCGACTTCGAGCCCCATGTCGTTCATGACCGACAGCATTTCGGCGCGCAGATCGGAAAGGCTGTCGACCGGCGGCACCGGGAAATAGCCGCCCTTGATCGGCGGGCGGTGTCCGGTGTTGCCGTCGGGGAATCTCTTGTCGCTGACGTAAGGAGCTTCTTCGCTGTCGATCTCGTACATCGCCCCTTTCATCGAGGCCGAAAAACGCACGTCGTCGAACACGAAGAACTCGGCCTCCGGTCCGAAAAAGGCCTTGTCGCCGAGACCGGTGGCGATCAGATGCTGCTCGGCCTTCTTGGCGATCGAACGCGGGTCGCGGGCGTAGGGCTGGCCGGTCAACGGCTCGTGCACATCGCAAAAGACGATCAGCGACGTCTGGGCGGCAAACGGGTCGAGGACCGCGGTCGAACAGTCGGGCACCAGCATCATGTCCGACTCGTTGATCGCCTTCCAGCCGGCAATCGACGAACAATCGAACATCACTCCCTCCTTGAGGAAGTCCTCGGTGATGGTCCGCACGTGGTGCGCCAGATGCTGCCACTTGCCGCGCGGATCAGTGAAGCGGAAGTCGACGTATTTGACGTCGTGCTCCTTGATCATATCCATGACTTTTTGGGTATCAGACATTGCAACTTTCCGTTCGATGTTGAACAGGGTTCAGGAGCACGAGATCACCGCAGGGGGTACTGCGGCGTAATCTCAGATCGCGTCCGGACCGCGCTCGCCAGTGCGGATACGGATCGCTTCCTCGATCGTCGTGACGAAGATCTTGCCGTCACCGATGCGGCCGGTGTGGGCAGCCTGCTGAATCGCCTCCACCGCACGCTCGACGAGCGTATCTTCCATGACCACCTCGATCTTCACCTTGGGCAGAAAGTCGACTACGTACTCGGCCCCCCGATAGAGTTCGGTGTGGCCTTTCTGCCGTCCGAAGCCCTTGGCCTCGGTGACGGTGATGCCCTTGATCCCGACTTCATGAAGAGCTTCTTTCACCTCGTCGAGCTTGAAGGGCTTGATGATCGCCTCGATCTTTTTCATCGACTTCTCGTCTCTCTTAGCCAAGGCACCGACCTCGGCGCGTTTAGAGCATAACCTATGCCAGGGCCCGTCGGCGACAGGGAGATCCGAAATCGCCGGGGGCGGCGATCGCCTCTCGGCTATTGGCGTAAGAGAATCGCAAATAGCCCTCGCCATATCTGCCAAAGCTGGTGCCGGCGACCGTTGCTACCCCGGCCTGCTCGAGCAGGTGGCCCTGCAGTGCGCGCGCGTCGTAACCGGTCCCGGTGATATTGGGGAAAGTGTAAAAGGCGCCGCCCGGCTGCTGACAGCGAAAGCCGGGTAGCCCGTTCAACGCCGCGACGATCATCTCGCGCCGCTCGGCAAACGCCCTTACCATGCGATGGACCGGCTCGCGCGGGCCGGTCAGCGCGGCAATCCCGGCGTATTGTGCGGCGGCGTTGACGCAGGAGTGGCAGTTGATCGCGAGCCGCTCGGCATACCCGAACAGCGCCTTCGGCCATACCGCGTAACCCAGCCGCCAACCGGTCATCGCATAGGTCTTGCTCCACCCGTCGAGGAGGATCAATCGGTCGCGCAGCGACGGATAGCGAAGAAGACTGACGTGCTCGGCGCCGTCGTAGAGGATCTCGCCGTAGATCTCGTCGCTGAGCACGGCGACGTGCGGGTGCCGTTCAAGCCCGGCAACCAGCCGGTCGAGCTCGTCCCGCGGCACGACGCCGCCCGTCGGATTAGCCGGGCTGTTGATGACGATGAGCCGGGTGCGCGGCGTGACTTTTTCGAGGACCTCGTCGGCGCTGAACGAGAAGCCCGCCGCCTCGTGCAGCGGGATCGGCACCGGCGTCGCTCCCGAAAACCGGATCACGCTCTCGTATATCGGGAACCCCGGGTTGGGATAGAGGATCTCGACCTGCGGCTCCCCGAACATCAGGATTGCGAAGAACATCGTGACCTTGCCGCCGGGGACGACCAGCACCAGGTCCGGAGAGACCTCGACCCCGTGACGGCGCAGGAGATCGGCCGCGACGGCGGCACGGAGCGCCGGGATGCCGTTCGCCGGCGTGTACCCGTGATGTCCGTCGGCGAGCGCCTTGCGACCGGCCTCGACGATATGTTCGGGCGTCGGGAAATCGGGCTGGCCGATGCCGAGATTGATGATAGAGCGGCCCTCGGCCGCCAGCGCATTGGCGCGGGCCAGCACCTCGAACGCGGTCTCGGTCCCGAGGACACCCATGCGTCCGGCCATCTGCAGCATCACTCCCTCCTAACCGATTTTTGTTGAGCAGAAATTAGCGCGCCGTCGCGCGCTTGGAAAAAAGGTTCGCACGAGATTCGCTGCTGGAGGAAGCAGGATTCGAATCCCGCTCCCTCTCGAGCGAATAGCTAAAGGTTAAAAAGGCGGATGTGAGCCTTCGAAACGCCTTCAGCCGCGTCTAACCGACGACACGCGGATCGAATCGAGGTGTCTTTAACCCCTAATCAGCGGCGGATCCAAAACCTCGATCCAGCCGCGAGGAGGACTGCCGACATCAGGAGGGCCATTGAGTGCGGCTCCGGTACAGTGCTGAGCTGGGCGAGGTCGACTTCGGCAATCACTCCGGCGTGATCCGACGGCCATAGCGGCCGAAAATTCTCGAAAGGCGTCGTATTGCCGACCAATAACGCCAAATCCAACGAGGAGAAGCCTCGCTCGAAAACGTAATCGTAGCGGTTCGTCAACTGCGATATCGGATTGTTCAGGTCAGGTGACTGACAACACGTGGGTCCCGCCGCCCCTAAAGCGGCCGTCACATCGGTGAAGCCGGCAGCCACCATCTCCGCGTAGGTCGGTTCATTCGGATTGGCGTTGAAATCGCCTACGACCAGTTGCGGCTCGGCGACCGTATCGAGTTGCTGAATTATTTCACCGGCTTGCGCCGCGTTCGCCGGCGAATGGGTTTCGTCGAGATGTGTCGAGACAAACTCAAACGGCACACCATCGAGGCTTGCGTTGACCAGAACATAACCGCGCTGCAGCGGGACCCCGTCGAGCGTAACGTTGTTGACAAAGGTGTGTCCGGTCCCCGTTGCGGTAAAACCGGGAACGCCGGTCCGAGCGAGCACCACCTCTTGGTCGGTAAGGTTGAAGCCGGCCGCGGAGATCTGGAACCCCGTGTGGACGCCGGCTTCCGCGTAGTGGAGCCCCTGCGCAGCCAGAGCATTGATCAGAATTTGAGCGTAATCGAGTGTCGTGC
>VAZT01000378.1 GCA_005884825.1 Alphaproteobacteria bacterium | reverse complement strand
CTGCGGATGTTATTACGGACATCCGGCATCGGGTGAAACGTCGCGGTGTCCACGCCATGCGGAACAACGAGAACCTGGTCTCTATCAAAGCCAGCCCTGTAAAATCCCTCGGCCGACCACTGTGAAGGCGTCACGGCCTTGACATTGGCGGGCGGCGGACGCCGTCGCAGCTGCTCGTATTCGCGCAAATCCGATACGTGATTTTTCCGGATCAACTGCTGTTCCAAAGTTGCGAATACCGCCGTCAGGCGGGAACGCGACGGCGAAAAAGTGAAGGGATAGAAGACTCTCATCGTCACGTCTGCGCTCTCGGCAGGCTGTGCGACCTCGATCGATCTCAGCGCCTGCTCTGCAGCCGGTTCGAGCAACCCCGCCTGTGTTTGCCAGGAGGGGCGATAGAACGGCACGTCGACAACTTTGAGTGCGATATTCCGGCGCAATAGCGCCAGAAGCTGCCACTGGTTAACGATGGCATACGAATGCGGCAGAAAACGCCATCCCTCGACGATCAGACGTTTTCTCATTCCATTGGCCGACGCGAGAGCCGACGCACCCGATTCGACGTTAATCACCGAGAAGTCGGGCCCGGCGGGGCGATTGCGATGTCACCGCGTTCTATTATGCTTTGGATCGAGTGCTTCACCATGACAGAATAGTGCGCATTTCTTAACGTCAACGTGATATGAGCCGCAAGCGCCGAATGGGAGCGGGAAGCAGTGATGCGTGGGCTTAGGGGAACCGTATGAGGCTGCGGGCCGACTTGGCGCTCCTGCCACTCGACGGCGATGCAGTCGTTTTTTCCGAAGAGGCACAGCACCTCCTACACCTCAACTCGCCGGCGGCATTGCTGTTCCGTGAGCTACAGAAAGGCACCCCTGCTTCCGAGTTTGCGCACGTCCTCGCTGCGGAAGGGCTCGTGCCCTCGGGAGAAGCCGAACAATGGGTAACCGCTACGCTCGATGCCTTCACGGCGTGCGGCATGTTTCAAGATGGGCCAGTCGCGCCCGTTGTTTTGAGACCGTCACCCGACGGCGACGCGGAGGCGGCGCGCTGCGCGCCTTATGCGTCCTT
The DNA here is from genome assembly GCA_005884825.1 of Alphaproteobacteria bacterium. GTDB lineage: Bacteria > Pseudomonadota > Alphaproteobacteria > ATCC43930 > CGMCC-115725 > AP-15. The sequence continues at coordinate 3,100 of VAZT01000378.1, read as the reverse complement.
TGAGCCGGTGGCGGAAGAGCGTTATCGCCTGCTCGAGACCTGCGCGCTGATCCGGTTCGGCCACGTGGCACAGGTGCGGCTGGTCAGGTCAATCGTCGGCCATCTCGCAACGGACGATCACGTCGTGCCCACCATCACCATCGATATCAGCGCCAAAATGCGGGACGACGGGCACCTCCGCAGCGATGTCTATCGAGACGGCCTCCCGGTCGGGTGGGCGCCGCGGCTTTCCGAGATGGCCCCGATCGTGAAGGCCGCGCTGTGGCAATCGGCAATCAATGCGCATGAATTCCTCTTTTACATCCATGCCGGCGTAGTCGGAACCGGTGCGGGCTGCGTCCTTTTGCCCGCTGCCGCGGGGAGCGGCAAGTCCTCGCTTGCCGCGGCCCTCGTCCACCGCGGGTTCCGGTACTTTTCCGACGAGGTGGCCCTGATTGAACCGGACACGTTCCACGTTTCACCGATGCCGCTGGCAATGTGCATAAAGAGCACGGGGTGGGATTTGATGGCTCGCTATTACCCCGAGATCTTGTCGCTTCCCGTCCATGTCCGCATCGACGAGAAAGTGCTGCGCTATATCCCTCCTCCGGCGGATAGCTTGGAACAGGTCCCAATGCCTGTCAGACACATCATTTTTCCCCGTTACGAAGAGGCCGCGTCAAACCGGCTCGAGCGGGTCAACCGGTCCGAGGCGCTGGGCCGCCTAATGAACGAATGTCTGGCGCTGCGCCAGCGCCTGGACCAAACTAACGTCCGGCAACTCGTTCGCTGGATTGCCGGCGTCGAGTGCTATGAGCTGTCGTTTTCTTCGCTCGAAACTGCTACACAGCTTGTTGCGGAAGCGACGGGATCGGGATAATCCGTGCAATCGGATCGTGAAATGTCAGGGATTATCGCGCAGCCTATTCTCATCGACCGCGCCAGCTCAGCAGACCTTGCTCGAAATAGTGTGAAAAGGCACCCATTATTTCATCTTTCGGGAGCGGCGTTGCGTCCCGATTGAACAAATCTGCAATTTGGTCCACCGTCCTCTTCCCATCGACGAGCATCATCACCCGAGCGGTGCCGCTGGTTATCTCCAAGCTTATCGTGCGCCCTGGAACGCCGTCATGGCGCAAAATCGTTATGGGCGTCTGCTCCACGTCCAGGTTCTGGCGATGAATCAGATTGGCACCAGGAAAGTGCTGTGGAACAATCTCCGGGATCTCGGTCGCATTCGGTGTTCGCCGGACCAGCTTTTGTCTGGCTTCTCCCGTTTTCCGGGCTGACGTCAGATAACAAACATGGTTTTGAAAGCTCCACGAGGGGAAGTCGCGGCTCAGATCGAGATATGTCGTACGATAGGCCTCGGCGCCGATGACGGTGAAGCCGGCTGCATCGAGAAAGGCCGCGCTTTCCGTTTGATCAAACCGGAAAAAAGCTTGCAGCGGCCCGGAGGGGCCGTAGTTGATCCAGACACCGTCGTCGCAAAGGATCCGGTGGATCTCACTCGCGAGTCTTCGCGGTTCAGGGAAGAGGTCGATCAGAAACGAGGTTACGATGCATGCGACGGAGCCATCGGCAAAGGCGGCATCGAGGGCGTCCATCGCCACCAGCTCGACATGGCGGCTGGAGGGTCGACCCTCACGCCGGCGAAGAGTGATGTGACCCGTCTGCCTTATGGCGCGCGCCATGGCCAGATCAAGGCTATTGCCGTCCAGTAGGTGGCGCGCGGCGCTCAGCACAGGAAACGTCAGATCAAATCCTAAAACCCGCTCGAATTCCGGCGGGATCTCTGCAAGCAGCCCGCCGGCGCCACACGCGGCGAAAACAATCGAAGCGCGGGACGGCTCGGGAAAGACCTGCTTCAACGCGGTGCCGATCCTGGTGCCGATCGCCTCGAGCTCAGGCGTACTCGTCCAATCCCGCAACAGATAAGGAAAAAGGGCATCAGCGGTCCAACCCGAGCGCCGCGCACTCAGGGCGTCTCCCGCCTGATCGCGCACGACCTCGGCAGCCGGTTCGAGCAGCCCAAGAAGAGTCTCTGCTTGAGCGATCTCAGCTTCGATTACGTCGCGATGCCGCTTTAGAGATATTTCGGATAAGCCTGAATCACGTCCAGTGCGGTCGAGCCTGTCCCTGCGGCGCCGGGCGTTTTGAATCGCCCGCATGAGCGACGCGAGCTCCGAGCGGACGTAACCGAGCGGGTCTTTCACAAGAATGGGTATGCCTGACAGCGCTGGATAACGCCTGTCGCAAACCGAACAATAGAGGCTGGAGACGTCTGGAGCTAGAGAGCCGTGGCAATGAAGACATCGCCAAATCCAATCCTTGGGGGCGATTTGAGGAGCAGCAGCCATCCGACCTCTCGGGTATTCCGACTAACCTGGGCGATGCAAATGGCCCGGATTTGGCTGCTCCGCTTGATGGCGGCACTGACGGCCATGAAAAACGAAATTGCGGAAAACAGGATTAAAGAAATTAGCCGTCCATCCTTCGCCAGTGAGTAATCCTGGTGCGAGCGGACATCTCTTGTCAAGCATCAAACTTGCATTTCTCAAACCTGTAGCTTAGCATCGCGGGTCCATTCCGTCGAACCACCGCGGAGGACTGCCGTCATTAAACTGATGTACCTGGGCTCATCCTGGAGCTATCCGCGGCTGGCTCGCAGCCAAGGCCGGAAAGCGTACTGTTAAGCGCTGCTCGAACCGGAAACGACCGAATGACATCCCCCGATCGTCCTTTCACTGACCGCCCCGAGACGGAGGATGTCGCACCGGAGCTCAATCCAGAACTCGACCGGGCGGAGATCGCTGACGCTTTCAGACGAACCGGCCGCGTCCATATACCGGACATTCTGACCGACGCTTCTGCACGACGGTTGTTCCGAACGTTGGAGCGAGAAACGCCCTGGGGCCTCATTTTCAATGAGGGCAAAAAGACCCGGGAGTTCGAAGCAGTTTCGGCCGAAGACCATCAGGAGATGGCGATTGCCGCGTGGGAACGGGCTCACACTTCCTTCCAATATTTCTATTTCTATTACCGATTGGAAAATCGTAAGACTCATCCAAAGCCGGCCCACTACCTCGCAAAAATCGTCGCATTCCTGACCAGTCCACAA
>VAZT01000377.1 GCA_005884825.1 Alphaproteobacteria bacterium | reverse complement strand
GCGATCGAGGCGGCTATCAATCCGGTCGACCCGCCGAGATATGCTGGCGTATTGCGCTTCGAGAAAACCGAGGCGCTCCTATCGATGTCTTGAGGTCGCCAATATCGTAGCGAATAGCTCGGAGGTGTTCGAGGGTCAGGTCGCCGCGTTCTTCTAACATGGCCGAGAAATTGGGTTCATGATAAGTCGGGCGCAAGGCATCTGAGCGAGGAAGGAACGCTGATGAGCCGACTGTTCGGGCCGCTGCGGCAGATGGGGTTCGTGGTGCGCGATATCGACCAGGCGATGCGCCATTGGGTCGAGGTCTGCGGGATCGGCCCGTGGTACATCGCCGAAAAATTGCCGCTGCACGGCTTCTGGTATAAGGAGCAGCGCCATGACGACATCCATCTGACGATTGCGCTGGCCAATTCCGGCGACGTGCAGCTCGAGCTGATCCAGCAGCGCGACGATACGCCGAGCATGTATCGGGAATTTCTCGCGGCGGGTCACGAGGGCCTGCAGCACTGGTCGAGCTGGCCCGAGAATTACCATGAGCTGCTCGACCGCGCCGTTAAGGGCGGCTGGACCATCGGTCAACGGGGCGAGAGCCCGCGCGGCCCGTTTGTCTATTTCCTCAACGAAGGCCATCCCGGCACCGTCATCGAAATGGCCGAGCTGACGCCGACCCGGCGCTGGATCTTCGACGCGGTACGTGAAGCGGCCGTCGGCTGGGACGGGCGCGACCCGATCCGCCACGATTGGCCGCACGCCTGAATTACCGCGGCAAGACCTTCGCGAGCATCGCGTAGGCTTCCTCGTCGGTCCGGTCGTAGCGCAGCGGCGTCACGACGATCTTGCCGGCGTGCAATGCCTCGACATCGCTCTCCGAACCCTGGTCGCGCGGCCCGCGCCGAAAGCTGATCCAATGGTAGGTCAGGGCGCGCGGGTCGGTGCGGGTTTCGACCCGCAGCCCTTGGATCAGCCCGGGGCCTTGGCGGGCCAAGGTCAGCGGGCCGACGTCTTCCGCCGGACGATCGGGAAAGTTGACATTGAGGCAAGTTGCGGCGCTCCAGCCGATCGCCAGCAAGCGGCGCACGACGTCGGCGCCGAGTGCGGCGGCGTTCTCCCAGCGGACATGCGCGCGGTCGGTCCAAGCCTGGCTCAGCGCGATCGACGGGATGCCGAGCAGCATTCCCGTCATCGCGCCGCCGACCGTACCCGAAAAGACTGTTTCCAACCCGAGATTGGCGCCGCGATTGACGCCCGACAACAGAAGCTGCGGCGCCTCGGGCATCAGGTGGCACGCGCCCATGACGGCGCAGTCACCCGGCGTTCCGGTGATCCCGTAACGCCGCAGCCCTCTCTCGCTGACCCGGATCGGGTGATGCAGGCTGACCGCGTGGGAGACGCCGCTCTGGTCGTGCTCCGGCGCGACGACCCAAACTTCGTGGGCGAGCTCGCCCGCGATCCGCTCGAGGACTTCGAGTCCCGGCGCGTCGATGCCGTCGTCGTTGGTGATCAAAATGCGATCCAGCATAATCCCGCTCCCAGTAGCCCCAAAATAGGGTCCGAGCGATGAGCGTGCCCGAGAAATCGTTTGAGCCGGGAGCGGCTTGCCCGCTCGACGGGGTGCGGGTCATCGACATGTCACGCCTGGTCTCCGGTAACATGGTCAGCCTGCAGCTCGCCGATTTCGGCGCCGACGTCGTCAAGATCGAAGATCCGAAGCGCGGCGACCCGCTGCGCGCCTGGCAGACCGACGGGGTCAGCGTGCATTGGAAGGTCTATTCGCGCAACAAGAAGAGCCTGGCGATGAGCTTGCGCGAGGCGCGCGGGCGCGAGCTGTTCCTCGAATTATCAGCCAGAGCCCAGGTGCTCATCGAGAATTTCCGTCCAGGGACGCTCGAGGCGATGGGATTTGGGCCGGATGTGCTGCATCGGCAAAACCCGCGCCTCGTCATCCTGCGGGTTTCCGGCTGGGGTCAGGACGGTCCCTACAGGGACCGGCCGGGCTTCGGCACCCTGGTCGAGAGCATGTCCGGCTATGCCTCGCGCACCGGCTTTCCCGACCGCGAGCCGGCTTTGCCGCCGACTGCGCTCGCCGACATGGTTGCCGGGCTCTATGGCGCCTTTGCGGTGATGGTGGCGTTGCGCCAGGTCGAGGCGAAGGGCGGTATCGGCCAGGTCATCGACCTGCCATTGCTCGACCCGCTGTTTTCGTTCATCGCCACCGAAGCGGCGATCTACCGGCTGACCGGGACCGTGCGGGAGCGTACCGGCAGCCGCTCGGAGACGACGTCGCCGCGCAATGTGTTCCGCACCAAGGACGGCCGTTATATCGGCATCTCGGCTTCGATCCAGGCGATGGCCGAGCGGCTCTTCCGCGCGATCGGCCGCGAGGACATGATCACCGACCCGCGGTTTCGCACCAACAGCGACCGGGTGAGGAACGCGGAAGCCTGCGAGGCGCCGATCGTCGCGTTCATCGGTGCGCGCACTTTGGCCGAGAACATGGAAGTGTTCGAGCGCGCCGAGGTCACGGCGGCGCCGGTCTACGACATCGACCAGTTCATGGCCGACCCGCACGTTACCGCCCGCGAAATCCTCGTCGACCTGCCCGACGCCGAGATGGGGCGATTGCCGATGCACAACGTCATTCCCCGCCTGTCAGAGACGCCCGGCCGGCTGCGGCGCCCGGCGCCGGCGCTCGGCGAGCACACCGCCGAGATCCTCGGTTCGCTCGGCCTCGACCGCGCGGAAATCGAAGGGCTCGCGCGCGAAGGAATTGTCCGCGTTGCTGGAGGTCCATCATGACCGCTGCTCGCCTGCCCGTATGGCGATCGTTGCTGTTCGTCCCCGTCACTGCGAAGCGCTTTTTCGACGGCGCCGCACGGCGCGGCGCCGACGCGATCATCCTCGATCTCGAAGACAGCATCGCCGCTTCCGAGAAGGAGCGGGCGCGCACCCTGGTGCCCCAGGCGGCCGAGATCGTTTCGCGCGGCGGCGCCGACGTCGTCGTCCGCGTCAATCGGCCATTGCGGCTTGCGGTGCGCGACATCGAGGCCGCGGTCGGCCCGCGGGTTTTGGCGCTCGCCTTGCCCAAGGTGGACGGTCCGGAACATGTGCGGCTCCTTGCCGAGGTCGTCGACGAGGTCGAAGCCGAGCGCGGCATGGCGCCGGGCGCGACACGCCTGATCGCAATGGTCGAGACCGCGGCGGCGTTCTTTCGCATCGCCGAGATCGCGCGCGCCCACCCGCGCCTCTGCGCGCTCAACCTCGGCGCCGAGGATTTTGCATTATCGGCCGGAATCCTGCCCGAGGCCGAGGGTTTGTTCATGCCGAAGCAGATGGCAGTCTTCGCCGCCCGCGCCGCCGGCATCATGCCATTGGGCTTTATCGGCACCGTCGCCGAGTTTCACGACCTCGACGGCTTCCGGCAGACGATCCGGCGCTCGCGCCGCCTCGGCTTCATCGGCGCCTCGGTGATCCATCCGAGCCAGGTCCCTATCCTCAACGAGGAGTTCCGCGCGACCCCCGAGGAGGCCGACCACGCCCGCCGCGTCGTCGCCGCCTACGACAAGGCGCTCGCCGAGGGCGTCGGCGCGGTCACCGTCGACGGCAAGATGATCGACGTGCCGGTCGTCGAGCGAGCGCGCCTACTCCTCGAGCGCGAAGCCGCGATCGCCGCCCGCGGAGCCAAAATGCGCGAGAGCGCCGCCGCGGTGTCCTGACCCTCGCCCGCCTCCCCCCGGACTGCGATCCGGGGGTCGGCACCCTCTCCCGCGATGCGGGAGAGGGGCTATACGCAGCCAAAGCTCCTCTCTCGCAGCGGGAGAGGGGGGACCAGGCCCGCAGGGCCTTGGTGGGTGAGGGTTAGGTGAAATGCCGCAGCAGCCAGCGGAGCGTCTCGTCGGGCGCTTCTTCCGGGACGTAGTGGCCGCACTCGATCGGCCCACCGGTAACCCCCGTAGCGTAATCCCGCCAGACCCCCAGCACATCACCGTAGACCGTGCCGGTATGGCTCTTTGCTCCCCAAAGGACGAGCAGTGGGCAGCCTACCTTATGACCGGCCTTCCGGTCGGCTTCGTCCATCTCGAAGTCGCAGGTCGGGCAAGCGCGATAATCTTCGCAGGAGCCGCGGATCGTCTTCCAGGTAAAACAGCGGACATACTCGGCAAAGGCCTCGGGGTCGAAGAAGCCGAGCCCAATGCCGGGTTTCGATAATTTTTTCTCCATGAACCATTGCGCCGGCACCCCGGCCATCATCCGTTCCGGCATGTCATAGGGCTGCGCCATGAACAGCCAGTGCCAGGACTTCAATGCCCAGTTCTTCGAGGCGTGGGTCCAGATGTGGTAATTGGGCAGGATGTCGAT
>VAZT01000376.1 GCA_005884825.1 Alphaproteobacteria bacterium | reverse complement strand
TCCTCGACATCGTCGATTTTCGCGAGCTGCTGGGGCGCCAGCCCGAGCTCGCCCGGATCATCCATGAAGAAGCGGAACGCCGCCCCGGAGAAGCGGCTCGTAGTAGCGCGCGGGAAACCCGGCGGCGGCGCGGGCCTCGTGGTTGAAGGGCGGCTTCAACTCGCCCTTGAAATAGCGCGGCACAAGCTGTTGGAACGTCTCATCCGGAACGAGGCCGCGAGCGCGGCAGAGTTCGTCGAACCAGCGCACTCCGGCTGCGACATGATCGATCTCGTCGCGATAGATGCGGCGCAGCACAGTAGCGCTTTCCGAATCGCCGACTCGGCCGTCGCGGCAGCCGATTCCCACAGGCCGTCATGGGCGGGCAGGTCGCCGTAGCAGGCTCCAAAATCGGCGAGCCGCTGCGCCAGAAGCTCGAAATGAACCGCCTCCTGCGCAGCCACGCCGACCCAATCGTCGAAGAAGGCGCGGGGCAGCGGTTCCCGCGAGAACCGCGCGATGATGTCCCAGGCGAGATCGATCGCGTTGAGCTCGATATGCGCGAGGGCGTGGAGGAGCGCGATGCGCCCCGCCGGCGAGCCGAAAGCCCGCCGCTTCGGCATCTCTTTCGGCGGGCGCAGCTGCGGCCGCTCGGGCCGCGCCGGGCGCGGAGTCGGAACCGAATCCCCGACATCGAGCCCTCCGGCCTCCCACATCTCTGCGAGCCGCCGGCTGGCCGAGGCCTTTGCTGCCGGATCGGCAGTCGCAAGAATGGCGACCGCCCCGCTGGTCAGGCTCGTTGGAGGGATTCCCGTTTCCGCCATCATCGCAGATCCGTCACTCGCCGCCGCGTATCACCCGCGCAATTCGATGCCCGTGGCGGCAAGCTCCTTCAGATGGGCGAGACAGGCGGCACGGTCGGCCGCGAAGTCGCCCGCCTCCCACCACTCGCGTGTCGCGTCGAGCAGCCGGCCGACACGAGGGCCTGGCGGGATGCCGAGGGCGGTGACATCCCGGCCGGCGAGGGGAAATGCCGCGGGCGTCCACTTGCGGGCGAAGGTCAGCAGTTCGGCAAGCCGGTCCCGGCTCATCGCTCCTTCCGCCGCCAACAGCAGAACGATGTCGCGGTAACGCTCGGCGCCGAGCTGATAGAGAGCGCGGCGCTGAGCGGCAATGTCCGCCGACGGGTCGATGCGCCATGGTGCCGCAAGACCGTGGAGCCGGTCGCGCCACGCATTCGAGAAACGCAGGCGCTCCGCGAGCGTGACGGCTCCGGCGCCGTCGACCTCGATCAGCGCGGCCAGACGCCGCAGCGGATCGGGTTCCGGCTCGATCGCGATCATATGCCGCAGCCGGTCGAGCCGGCGCGCCTCCGGCAGGATCACCGAGAGCACACCGTCTTCCACCATCATCCGCAACGCCGCGATGGGGTCGGAAGTCTCAAGCAGCTTCACTAACTCCTGCGCCACCCGCTCGGCGGAGAGGGTGGGCAGTAGATGGGCCAGGGCACGGCAGGCGGCGCGCGCGTGCGGATCACCGAGACCGGCGCCGAAGCGCGCCTCGAACCTATAGTAACGCAGGATCCGCAACACATCCTCGGCGATGCGCGTCGCGGGGTCGCCGACAAATCGCACCCGGCCCGCCTGCAAATCGGCGAGGCCTCCGACCGGATCATGCACCGTGCCGTCGGGATCGAGAAAAATCGCGTTGATCGTGAAGTCGCGCCGGGCCGCATCGGCCGCCCAGTCGGCGTCGAAGGCGACGCGGGCGCGGCGGCCGTAAGTCTCGACGTCGCGCCGCAAGGTGGTGATCTCGAAATGGCGCGGCGGGGTGCCGGCAATCGCGGTTACGGTGCCGTGGGCAAGACCGGTCGGCACGACCTTGATGCCGCGCTTCTCCAACAGCTCGATTACGCGCTCCGGCGGCGCCGGCGTGGCGATATCGATGTCGCCAATCCGCTGGCCGAGTAAGGCGTCGCGGACCGAGCCGCCGACAAATCGCGCCTGCGCCTCGCCGGCGGCGAGCGCTTCGAGCACGGCCAATGTCGCCGGGTCAACCATCCAGGGCTGCGGTTCGATCCGGAGCGGATGATCACTCGCGGTCATCGGCTTGGTCTGGGTTCCATGTGCCCGGGTACGATGCGGTCGCCTTCCCAGCGCGGCGGCACGTAGCTCCCTTGTTGCGGCGAGCCGAAATGGACGGTTACGACGAAGAGCACGATCGCCAACAGCACGACACCCGCACCGGCGAGCCAGATCCATGGGACGGCCGTCCACCGCACTGCATTCCCGCCACGCTCCGCTCCGAAAGTGCCGACCCACAGCAGATACAGCGCGGTGGGCAGAAGGAGCGGCAGGACGACAGTGAGGAAGACCCGGAACATGGCCTCCTCAACCGGCGAGCACCTCGGCCAAATTTACTAACATCCCGGCCGTCGCTCCCCAAATGTTGCGCCCCTGATACGGCAGCACAAAGAATACGCGCGTCCGATGCTCAAAGTCGCGCGTGGTGCGGCGGTGATTTTGCTGGTCTACAACATAAGCGAGCGGCACCTCGAACACCTCGGAGACCTCGAACGGGTCGATGGCGAGCGGAAACGGCACTTTGACGATCCCGACGACCGGAGTGATCTCGAAGCCGGTCCCGGTAACATAGGTATCGAGCCGGCCGATCACCGTGACATGGTCCCGCGTCAGCCCAACCTCTTCCTCGGTCTCGCGCAGCGCCGCGTCGGTCGGATCGGCGTCGCTCTCCTCGATGCGCCCGCCGGGGAACGAAATCTGCCCGGCATGCGCCGTCAGATGCGCGGTGCGCTGCGTCAGCAGCACGGACATGCCCTCGGGGCGGTCGACGAGGGGGACCAGCACCGCGGCCGGGCGCAGAGCGGTGCTCGGCGGCGTCATCCCCGGGTTGAGATCGTGATCGCCGCGGGTCGCCTCTCTCAGCGCAGCGGCTTCAGCCGGGTCGGCCGTTCCGCCAAAGCCGCGTCGTCCGGGTCGCCCGAGCTGCAGGAAACGTTCGATGACCCAGTCTGGAGTATGAAAATTCGCCGCTGTCAATGGTTTGGCCCCGATCCTCCCGGCCGAGTTGGGGTCTTCACTCCCAATCCGATTCAGGTTCGCCCAATTGAAAGAACACCCCGCTGCTCCACACCCCGAATTGCGTCGTCTCTCCGATCGGCTCCTCCGTCCCAAGTTCGACGAGTTCATAAAAGACCGACCGTGCGAGCCGGGCTTCGAGTCCGTCGCGCACCAGAATATAGGGCGCCGGCTCGCCGCTCGCAGCCGTTTCGACGCGCAGCGGGTTGTCGGGTCCCGCCGTCACAAATTCGTCCAGATTGGTGCGGAAGATCAGTCGTTGGTCGCGACCTTCGCCCTCGACCGCCACTGCGACGGCGACAAAGGGGACGTCCTCGACCTCGACGCGGCCGCGTTCGGCCGGGGTGACTAGCCAATAAAGGCCATCCGCCTCACGGCGCAGAACGGAGGCGAAGAGCTTGACGAGAGGCAAGCGGCCGATGGGAGATCCGCGATAAAACCAGGTACCGTCGCGCGCGATCCGCATCCCGAGGTCGCCGCGGTCGATCGGCGGTCGCTTTCCGGTGGAGGCAGTCATTGCCGCGGAGGAGTTGCCGGAGCCGGCGTTTTGGGTCAGCTTTGCACCCATAGAGTTTGAAGAGGGATCTTTCTGTTTGACTTCCCCTGCATCCGTCAACGTCTCCTCCACTGATCTCGTTGCCGAGGTCGAGGCCCTGGGCCGAAGCCTCAGCCTCGTGCGTGAGCGCATCGGCGAAATCATCTTTGGTCAGCGCGAAGTCGTCGAGCAAGCCTTGATCACGCTGTTGTGCGGCGGGCATGCGCTGTTGATCGGCGTTCCCGGTCTCGCCAAGACCCGGCTGGTCGAGACCCTGGGTACTATCCTCGGTCTCGACGATAAGCGCATTCAGTGCACGCCCGACCTAATGCCGGCCGATATACTCGGCTCCGAGGTCCTCGAAGAAAGCGAGAGCGGACGGCGCTCGTTCCGTTTCATCCCGGGGCCCGTCTTCTGTCAGCTGTTGATGGCAGACGAGATCAACCGAGCCAGCCCGCGCACGCAGTCGGCGCTGTTGCAGGCGATGCAAGAGGGCCGCGTGTCGATCGCCGGCCAATATCATCCGCTGCCGCGGCCGTTTCACGTCTTGGCGACGCAAAACCCGCTCGAGCAGGAGGGTACGTATCCACTGCCCGAAGCCCAGCTCGATCGCTTCCTGTTGCAGATCGATGTCGATTACCCGGATATCAACGCAGAGCGGCAGATGCTGATCGCAACCACCGGAATCCTCGAGGACCGGCCGCGGCCGGCGATGAATGTCGCCGAGCTGATGGCGGCTCAGCGCCTCGTGCGCCGCATTCCGGTCGGCGAGAGCGTCGTCGAGGCGATCCTTTCGCTGGTGCGCTCGCCTTGGCGCCGCCGGTCCTGCGGCACCGCATGGCGGTCAGCTTTGCCGGCCGCGCGGAAGGGGTCACCGTGGCCCGGGTCATCGAGCAGATTTCGGCGCCGCTCCGTTGAGCCTCACTCAAACGCTAGCCGGGGCGGGGTTACTGTCGCGCCCCAGCCCGGTGCCCGGCGAACTGCGCGATCGCGCGGAGCAGGCGGCGGCCGTGCTGCCGCCGCTTCTGGTCGCGGCCGAGCGGGTCGCCGTCACCGTCGCTCAGGGTGTGCACGGCCGCAGGCGCGTCGGCCAAGGCGAGACCTTCTGGCAATTTCGCCAATATGAACCGGGCGACGCGTCGACCCGCATAGACTGGCGCGAGAGCGCCAAGTCGCAACGGCTCTATGTCCGCGAAACGGAATGGGAAGCCGCGCAGAGCGTGTGGCTGTGGCGGGATGCCTCGCCGTCGATGGAGTACACTTCGGCCGGTTATGTGCCGGGCGGCGAGTGGCCGACCAAGCGCGACCGTGCCGAGCTGCTCCTCGTCGCGTTGGCGAGCCTTCTCGTCCGCGGCGGCGAGCGCCTTACTGTGCTCGGCAGCGGCATGGTCCCGATCAGCGGACGGATCGCGCTGTCCCGGGTGGCCGAGCTGATCGGCCGCGATCAGCTCGATGCCGCCAGCCTCCCGGCTTTCGAGCCGCTGCCGCGCGCGGCGCAGCTGGTCTTCATCGGCGATTTCCTGTCGCCGCCCGATGCGGTCAACAGTGCAATCGCCCGCTTTGCGGCGGCGGGGCTCAAGGGCCATCTGTTACAGGTCGTCGACCCGGCGGAGGAAGACCTGCCGTTCGATGGGCGTGTGCGCTTTGAAGGTGTCGAGGAGCGCGACCAGGTCGTGATCAGCCGCGTCGAGAGCGTCCGCGAGGCTTATTCCGACCGGTTCCGCCGTCATCGCGAGAGCCTCGCCGCGATCGCCGCAGCCCTCGGCTGGAGCTTCGGCTTCCACCGCACCGATCGTCCGCCGCACCTCGCCCTGCTGGCGCTCTACGCCGCGCTCACGCCCGACCGGCGGCGGTGAAAATGACCCGGCAGCACCCTCACCCGCCTTGCTGCGCTCGGCACCCTCTCCCGCATTGCGAGAGAGGGGCTTTAAACGATCCTTCTCGAAGCCCCTCTCCCGCACTGCGGGAGAGGGGGGACCCAGCCCGCCAGGGCTGGGTGGGTGAGGGCAGCTCCGCGTCGGACGAGCGCTGACCTAATGCTGGCGCTCGGTTCCCTCGCTTTCGTCTCGCCGTGGCTGCTCGTGGCACTCGCGGCGCTGCCGATCATCTGGTGGCTGTTGCGGGTCACGCCGCCGGCGCCGCGCCGCATCGCCTTCCCGGCGATCCGGCTGTTGCTCGGGCTGGTGCCGCGCGAGGAGACGCCGGCGCGGACCCCCTTGTGGCTGATCCTGCTGCGCATGCTGTTGGCGGCGCTGGTGATCTTGGCAGTCGCCCACCCGCTGCTCAATCCCCAGGCGCGCCTCGCGTCGACAGGCCCGATCGTGCTCGTGGTCGATGACGGCTGGGCTGCGGCGCATGACTGGCCGGCCCGGCAGGCGGCGCTCCGGTGCGCGCAGCGGATGCGGGGGCGGCGGTTCAGGCATTGGTGCCCAAGCCGTGGCCCGTCGACCGGCGGGGCGCGCTCGCTCGCCTCGAAGCACTCTCCCTGCCCGAAGCCAATTCCGCCGTCTGGCTCAGCGACGGCATCGCGGATGATGGCGGGGATCAGGCGTTGGCAGCTCAGCTCGTCAAGCGGGGGAGTCTGCGATATCTGACGGCGCAGCCCGCGGACGCCCCGATCATGCTGGCTGCCGGGGACGCCGAGGCGAACGACATCGGGGTTGTGTTGCGCTCGTTGACGGCGCCGGTGCCGCGTCTTGTTCAAGTGCGGGCGAGCGGGGACGACGGCCGCCTGATCGCGCGGCAGGCAGCGACAATCGAGCCGGGAGCAAAGGGTGCCGAGCTTCGTCTGGCCATGCCCGGCGAGCTGCGCAACCGCATGACCCGGATCGAGATCGAAGGCGATCAATCCGCCGGCTCCGTGCTGCTGATCGACGAAAGGTGGCGGCGGCGCCCGGTCGGGATCGTCGCGGCGCCGAACGCCAAAGGGCAGCCGCTGCTCGGAGAAAACTATTATCTCGAGCGGGCGCTCGGTCCGTTCACCGAACTGCGCCGCGGCAGCGCGACGGATCTTCTCAGGCGCGAGCTCGCGGTGCTGGTGTTTGCCGATACCGGACCGGATTCGCCGGCGGAGGAGGCGGCTGTCGGCAAATGGATTGAGGCCGGCGGGCTGTTGCTGCGTTTCGCCGGGCCGCATCTCGCCGAGCAGGGCGACCAACTGTTGCCGGTGCGGCTCCGCCACGGCGGCGGACGCACGATCGGCGGCGCGCTCTCGTGGGAGCAGCCCGCAAAGCTCGCTCCGTTCACGCCGGAAAGCCAATTCGCGGGGCTCGCCATCCCCGGTGACGTCACGGTGTCGCGCCAGGTCTTGGCCGAGCCGGATCTGGACCTCGCCGCCAAAACCTGGGCGCGGCTGGTCGACGGGACCCCGCTGGTTACGGCGGAAAGGCGCGGACGGGGCTGGATCGTTCTCGTTCACACGACAGCGAACGCCGACTGGTCGAACCTCGCCTTGTCGGGTCTCTTTGTCGAGATGCTGCGGCGGATCGAGACGATGAGCCAGGGGGTGACGGAGGCGGGTGAGGAGGCTTTGGCACCGATCGAGACCCTCGACGGGTTTGGCCGACTGCAGCGGGCGCCGCCCACGGCCCGGCCGATCCCCGCCGCTGAAATCGCGACCGCGATAGCCTCGCCGCGGCATCCACCAGGGTTTTACGGCACCGCCGACGCCCGGCGCGCACTCAACCTTTCGGCCGGGGTCCCCGAGCTGAAGCCGATCGAGGGGCTGCCGCCGGAAACCCAGAACGAGAATTTTACGGCCGGCCGCGAGATCGATCTGCGCCCACCACTGCTGACGGCAGCACTGCTTATCGCAATGGCTGATCTCCTGATCGCCTACGGTTTGCGCGGGCTGCTGCGACGGCGTCCGGCGCGGCTCGCCGCGGTCTTGCTTCCTGCCTTGCTCAGTGTCCCTTTCGCGGCGCGCGCCGACGACTCCTTCGTGGTGCAGGCCGCATCGGAGCTTCGCCTGGCCTACGTCCGCACCGGAAGTCCGGAGACGGACGCGGTCAGCCGGGCCGGTCTCGTCGGGCTGACAGCGACATTGAACCGGCGGACGGCCGTGGAAACCGCCGAACCGCTCGCGGTCGAAATCGAGAGTGACGAGCTGATCTTCTTTCCGCTGCTCTACTGGCCGGTCGTCTCAAGCCAGGGGGCGCCGTCGCCAAAGGCCGTTGAACGGATCAACCGGTACCTCGATACCGGCGGCACGATCCTGTTCGACACGCGCGACGCCAACGATCAGACCCCCGGCCCGGTCGGCGGTGCGGTATCTTCGGCACAACGCCTTCGCCGATTGGTGGCGGGGATCAAGATGCCGCCGCTCGTTCCGATCCCGCCCGATCATGTGCTGACCAAATCCTTCTACCTTATGCACGATTTTCCGGGGCGCTGGAATGTCGGGACATTGTGGGTCGAGCCGGTCGAGGACCGGGTCAACGACGGCGTCTCCAGCGTCATTGTCGGCGCCAACGACTGGGCCGGCGCCTGGGCAATCGACGCGCAGGGCCGCGCCGCCTTGGCTGTGGTTCCTGGCGGCGAGCCACAGCGCGAAATGGCGATGCGTTTCGGCATCAATCTTGTCATGTATGTGCTGACCGGCAACTACAAATCGGACCAGGTCCACGTGCCGGCCATCCTGGAGCGGCTGGGTCAATGACCGGCAATGCATTTTCGCTCGCCGCCGCGCCGCTGCTCCCGTGGTACTTGATCGCCGCGCTCGGTGCCGCCGGTTTGCTCCTGCTCGCCTTCGGGGTTCTACGGCGCGCAAGGGGTGTGCTGTGGCGCATGATCGCCGTCGCGATCCTGCTCGCCGCTCTCGTCAACCCGTCGGTGATCGAAGAAAAGCGCGACCCGCAGCGCGATACCGCGATCATCGTCGTCGACGAATCGCCGAGCCAACGGATCGGCGATCGCCGGCGTGCGACCGAAGAGGCGCTGACGGCGCTCAGCGATCGGCTCGCGCGCGAGCGCAACCTCGATGTCCGCGTCATTCGGGCAGGCAAGCCGCAGCCCGGCGCCGGCGATGACGGAACGCGCCTGTTCATCGCCCTCACCCGGGCCATGTCCGACGTGCCGCGACAGCGTCTCGCTGCGGTCGTTATGATCACCGACGGGCAGGTGCACGATGTCCCCGCTGGCGACGCCAAGGCAAACGCCGAGACGATCGGCGCGCCGCTCCACGTTCTGCTCTCGGGTCTGCCCGACGAAGGCGACCGCCGGCTCGTCGTCGCACAGGCGCCGAGCTTTGGCCTGGTCGGCAAGGAATTGCAGCTGAAGGTCCGGGTCGAGGACTTGCCCGAGAGCTCACCCGGCAAGCAGGACGGGGCACAGGGCCAGGCGGTGGTGACGTGGCGCAAAGATGGCGGCCAGCCGCGGCAGGTGACGGTGCCGATCGGACGCGATGTTCCGCTGACCCTGCCGATCGACCACGGCGGACCCAACATTCTCGAGCTCGCGGTCGAGCCCGGCCCGCGTGAGCTGACGCTCGACAACAACCATGCCGTCGTCGTGGTTAATGGCGTGCGCGACCGCTTGCGGGTGCTTCTGGTTTCGGGCGAACCGCATGCCGGCGAGCGCGTCTGGCGCAACATCCTCAAGTCCGACCCCTCAGTCGACCTCGTGCACTTCACGATCCTGCGGCCGCCGGAAAAGCAGGACGGCACGCCGATCCGTGAATTGTCGCTGATCGCCTTTCCGATCCGCGAACTGTTCGACGTCAAGCTCGACGAATTCGATCTGATCATCTTCGACCGCTACAGCCGCCGGGGGGTGATCCCGCAGGCCTACCTCGAAAATGTCGCCCGCTATGTCCGCAAAGGCGGCGCCTTTCTCGAAGCGGCCGGCCCGAGCTTCGGTACACCGATGAGCCTTTCCCGGTCGCCGCTCGGGGCGATTTTGCCGACCGAGCCGACCGGCAATGTCTACGAGGAGGGCTATAAGCCGCAATTGACCGATCTCGGCCGCCGGCATCCGGTGACCGAGGAACTCCCCGGAGCCGGCCGGCCGGGCGGTGAACCCTCTTGGGGGCGCTGGTTCCGGCAAGTCGATTCCCGGGTCCAGCGCGGGGTTACCGTGATGAACGGCGATCACGGCGGCCCGCTTCTCGTCCTCGACCGCGTCGGGCAGGGCCGGGTGGCGCAATTGCTGTCCGACCAGATGTGGTTCTGGGCGCGCGGTT
>VAZT01000375.1 GCA_005884825.1 Alphaproteobacteria bacterium | reverse complement strand
GACGATATCTTCGACTACGCCGTCCCCGAAATAACTGTGTTCGCTGGGTATCTCCTGCTCGACAAACGGGAGAACCGCGATCGATGGACGGGAAGTACGCAACCACCGCCGCCTTATTGTGGCGGACCTCGGACCAGCGATGGCGTAAGCGCGAAATCTTCGCTCGAAATTCTTCAGATTCAGGTATCCGATGTCGCGCGCTTGCGAGCCATGCGTATCGCGGACCAGATTGTAGGCGACCTCCGAAAGGATGATGCCTCCCGGCTCCCCGTATTCCTGCAATCGCGCGGCGATGTTGACGCCGTCGCCATAGATGTCATCGGCCGTCGTTATCACCTCGCCAACGTGAATGGCAATTCGCAAGGCAATCGGCCTAACTTCCGCAGTCTCGCCTCGGTGGACGGCTTCCTGGACTTCGCGCGCCCATTCCACCGCCTCCAGCGCGCTCGGGAACTCCGCGAGAACACCGTCACCGGTCGACTTGACGACCCTTCCGCGGTGTCTCTCGGCGCCGGGGCGGATGACATTCGTGAGATGGGCCATCCAGCGGCGGTGGGTTCCCGCTTCGTCTTCCGACATCAAGATCGAATAGCCGACGATGTCGACGAATGCGATCGCCACGAGGCGTCGGGCCCCGCCGTGATCAGTAGGCGTTCCGCCCGATGTCGAAGACGCTGCGGGCATCTACGCCCCAGCCCGTACCGAATAGCACCGCCCCCATGCGGGCCTGAGGGCATCAAGCTCGGGCCGCGGCGCCGCCGGAATCAGGTAAATCGTCTCGGGGTTGGGTATAGTGGTCCTGCTTTCGGAAGCGTTGCCGGACGCCACCGCTTGGGCAGGCCGTATCACGCGCCGCGTCACATTATCCGCAAAGCTTCTTTCCGGCGCGGTTTTCGTCCGGCTCCGAAAGCGACTCATGTCGGGTCTCCACGGAGTGCCGCAATCTCGTTGCCGAGCTGTGCCAGCCTAGTGTTCTCCCTGTCGGACCGTCAACATTGGTGGTTGCGAGCGCCGCGCGAGCTCAGGCTCGACACGGTAGCGCTGCGCGAAAAATACCTTCCCCGACGGAAAAGGGTTAATCCGACATTCGTCAATATGATAAGTTGCGCTCGGGCATAAAAAGCTCAACGCGGCGGACATCCAACCCTGGCTCTTGCCCCGGCAAGAGAGAGTTTCCCGGCCTTCTTGATCGTGGCTGTAAGGAATTGCGATGAACTCCCCAACGCATCAGGAAAAACGGCAGATCTTCGAACGTCATCTCCTATTCGGGAAGCTGAGCGCCAGCGAAATAGACTCTCTGATAAGTTACTCCCGGGTCGAACGCTATCCGTCCGGCCGCGAGATCTTTGCCAAAGGGGCGCCCGGCCAAAGCTTGGTGGCCGTATTGCGCGGAAGCATCAAGATCAGCTCGCTTTCCAACGAAGGCAAGGAAATCGTATTTAATATTATCAATGCCGGTGAAATCTTTGGCGAAATAGCGGTCCTCGACGGCGAAGAACGCAGCGCGGATGCGACTGCGATGACCGACTGCGAGCTCTTGGTGTTGAACCGCCGGGATTTCTTGCACCTGCTCGAAAATCGGGCGGATCTGTGCATGATCATGCTCAGAATCCTGTGTCAGCGCCTGCGGCAGACGAGCGAACAAGTCGAGGATGTGATGTTTCGGCATCTCGAGTGGCGGCTCGCAAAGAGATTGCTGCACCTTGCCGAAAGCGTCGGCCTGCACGGGCTGCAAAGCACTTCCGTGGAGCTTCACGTCTCGCAGAGAGAACTTGGCAACATGGCCGGAGGCAGCCGGGAGAGCGTCAATAAAATTCTGCAGAATTGGCATCGCCAGGGCCTGATAGATCTCGGCAAAGCGTCGGTTTTTATCCGTGACATCGAGGCGCTGAGGCGCCTGATCTGACTTTCTCCTTCTTCTAATGTACTCCTCCCCCGCGCGCCCTGAATCCTGGATCAAGACGACCCCGGCCGGGCTCTATTGCGAGCCCGGCGGCTTTCATATCGACCCGCTGCTCCCGGTGCCGCGCGCCATCGTCACGCACGGGCACGGCGACCACGCCCGGCCGGGCAACGAGCGCGTGCTCGCGACGCCGGGCACCATCGCTATCATGCAGTCGCGTTACGGCGAGCTGGCCGGAGGTTCGCTCCAGCCGATCGACTATGGCGAGCCCATCGCAATCGACGGGGTCGGGGTGCGTCTCCTCCCCGCCGGCCACGTGCTGGGCAGCGCGCAAATCGTGCTCGACTACCGCGGCGCGCGGGTCGTCGTCTCCGGCGACTACAAGCGCCGGGCGGACCCGACTTGCGCGCCCTTTGAGCCATGCAACTGCGATCTCTTCATCACGGAGGCTACCTTCGGATTGCCGGTCTTCCGCCATCCGCCTGACCAGATCGAGATCGACAAGCTACTGCATTCGCTATCGCTTTTTCCCGACCGCTGTCACGTCGTTGGGGTCTATGCGCTGGGCAAGTGCCAGCGGTTTCTGGCGCTGTTGCGGCGCGCGGGATACGAGGAGCCGGTCTATCTGCACGGCGCGCTGATGGCGCTGACCGAGCTCTATGAACGCTTTGGGGTGCCGCTCGGGCCGGTGCTGCCTTGGGCCGACGCGGCGCGCGAGGCGCTCAAGGGCCGCATCGTGCTGGCGCCGCCCGCGGCGACCACCGACCGCTGGTCGCGGCGGCTGCCGGACCCGCTCGTCGCAATGGCGTCAGGCTGGATGCGGGTGCGCCAGCGCGCCAAAGCGCGCGGCGTCGAGCTGCCGCTTGTGATCTCCGATCACGCCGACTGGGACGAGCTGACGGCCACGATCGATGAGGTCGCTGCCGAGGAGGTCTGGGTGACGCACGGGCGCGAGGAAGCGCTCGTTCATTACGCGGCGAAGAAGGGCTACCGCACGCGGGCCCTGGCGATCGCCGGCTTCGAGGAAGACGAGTAGAAGCGGTATAGTTTTATTCCGTCACTCGATTTTGGCGGGAACTCGCTAGGAAAGGCTTTGTTGACCTGAGGTGTGTGATCTCGGGCGACACCCGCGGAATGAGAATAAAAGCAAGCACGAGGGGCGGGTCACCGCAGCCACGATGGCGGCGGGTTGGCGTCGGCATCGCACTCGCGGCATTGCTGTGCCTTGGCTCACCGGCGCAAGCAGCGGACCCCGAGGAGGACGGGCAATGGGTCATGCCGGGGAAGAATTACGCCGGACACCGTTTCAGCGGGCTCGATCAGATAAACGTCGATAACGCCAAAAATCTGCAGGTTGCTTGGACCTTCTCGGTCGGCGTGCTGCGCGGCCAGGAAGCTGCACCGATTGTCGCCGACAACACGATGTTTGTCGTCACGCCCTACCCCAATATCCTTTACGCGATCGACCTCACCAAGCCGGGCGGTCCGCTCAAATGGAAATTCGAGCCCCAGCCCGCTGCCGCCGCGCAAGGGGTGGCATGCTGCGACACCGTTAATCGCGGCGCGGTTTACGCCGGCGGCAAGGTGTTCTTCAACACGCTCGACGACCAGGCGATCGCGGTCGACGCCAACACCGGACGGGAGGTCTGGCGCGCCAAGCTCGGCGACATCAGCCAAGGCGAGACGATGACAATGGCGCCGCTGGTCGTTAAAGACAAAGTCCTGGTCGGCAACAGCGGCGGCGAAATGGGGGTGCGCGGCTGGATCACCGCGCTCGACGCGAGCACGGGCAAAATCGCGTGGCGCGCCTACAGTACCGGCCCCGATGCCGATGTGCTGATCGGCGATCAATTCCATCCATTTTATGAGCAGGACCGCGGCACGGATCTCGGGGTCAAATCGTGGCCGCCGGAAGCGTGGAAAATCGGCGGCGGCACGGTGTGGGGCTGGGTGACTTACGATCCCGCCGCCAACCTCGTCTATTACGGTACCGCTAATCCCGGGCCTTGGAATCCCGACCAGCGTCCGGGCGACAACAAATGGACCTCGGGCATTTTCGCGCGCGATCTCGATACCGGGCAGGCGCGCTGGTTTTACCAGTGGTCGCCGCACGATCTGCACGATTACGACGGAGTCAACGAGAGCGTTCTCGTCGATCTCGATTACGGCGGCAAAGCCCGCAAATTGCTCGTCCACCCCGACCGCAACGGGTATCTTTATCTGATGGATCGCGGCACCGGCGAGGTGCTGTACGCAAAGCCCTTTGCGCCGATCACTACTTCGACTGGCGTCGACCTCGAGACCGGCAGGCTGCAATACAACCCGGCGGCAAAGCCGATACCCGGGCAGGTCGTACGAAACGGCTGCCCCGCTTCGCCCGGCGCGAAGGACTGGCAGCCCTCCGCGTTTTCGCCAAAGACCAAATTCCTCTACATCCCGCATAACAATCTCTGCCAGGACGTCGAAGCGACGCAGACCAGCTATATAGCGGGCACGCCCTATGTCGGGATGGACGTGCGGATGAACGCCGGACCGGGCGGGCACCGCGGCAAGTTTTCGGCCTGGGATGTCGCCAAGGGCGAGGAGGTCTGGGGCATCGATGAAGACTTCCCGGCCTGGAGCGGAGCAGCGGTGACCGCCGGCGGGGTCGTGTTCTATGGAACAATGGAGGGTTGGTTCAAAGCAGTGAACGCGGAAACCGGGAAAGAGCTTTGGAAATTCAAGACAGGCTCCGGCATTATCGGTCAACCAACGGTCTATCGCGGGCCCGACGGCAATGAGTACGTAGCAATCCTGTCGGGTGTCGGCGGCTGGTCCGGCGCGATCGTCGCCGGCGGTCTCGACCCGCGTGACGGCAGCGCAGCTTTGGGCTTCGTCAATGCGATGAGGGATCTGCCGGATAAGACCGCGCGGGGCGGAACGCTCTATGTGTTCGCTCTTCGCCAATAGCCATTCGGGCGCGCCAATTCTTCTTGTCGCCTTCTGTGCGCTGGCCGTCGCCGCCTGCGAACGCGAGGAACGCCAGTTCCGGCCCAAGCCGCCGGAAGCGGCGCTGACGAACACGATCCATATGAGCCCGATCCAGCCCGGCATGCCGAGACTGGCGGTGCAGACCCGCAACGATTACGAGAGCAACGCCCACGCCGTCGCGCAGGGGCAGCAGCTGTTCCGCGCCTACAACTGCAACGGCTGTCACTCCAACGGCGGTGGCGGGATGGGGCCGCCGCTGATGGACGGCAAATGGGTTTATGGCAGTGATCCGGCCAATATCGTCGCCACGATACTCGAAGGACGGCCGAACGGCATGCCGTCCTTCCGCGGCAAAATTCCCGAGCAGCAGGTGTGGGAGCTCGCAGCCTATGTCCGCTCGATGAGCGGATTGCTGGCCAAGGATGTTGCGCCGGGACGGCCCGATCATATGGCGGTCAAAAACCCGGAAAACGAAACCGAGCGCATGCCGCCCAAGCAGACCGGGACGCCGCCGAGCGCGCTCGGCACTGACTGATGTTCGTACGGATTTGGTACTGCACCGGGTGTTGCATTCTGTTGAGCAACTGTAGCGGCATACAAACGGCGCTCGACCCGGCCGGAGTCAGTGCAACTGCAATTCACCGCATATGGCTGCTGCTGTTCTGGGTCAGTGCCGCGGTATGGATTCTGGTCATACTGGCGCTGGCCTGGGCGATGTTGCGCCGCCGTGGTCGTCATGATTTCTCGACAGTGCCCGAACCGCAGCCACATGCGCCAGCCGAACGCCGCATCGGCGTCTTTGTCGGGACTGCCGTCGCGGCGACGGTTGTACCTCGCGGCCGAGCCGAGCAATTCCTTTGTCAGCGCGAACGAAATCCACATTCCCGTCGGCGAGACGGTACGGATCATTTTGCGCGCGGATGATGTGATACACAGCTTCTGGGTTCCGAACCTGCACGGTAAAAGGGACCTCATCCCCGGGCAGGTGAACGTGCTCTATCTCTCGGCCGACCGGCCGGGGACGTTTCGTGGGCAATGCGCCGAGTTCTGCGGCGCTCAGCACGCGCATATGGCGCTCTTTGTCGTCGCCGAGCCCAAGGAAAGCTTCGCCGAGTGGGAAAACAAGCAGCGCCAATCGGCAAGGACCCCGCAGAATGAGGAGCAGCAGCGTGGGCAGCAGGTATTCCTTCGCGGGCCGTGCGTCATGTGTCATACGATCCAGGGCACCATCGCCGGCGCGACGACTGGACCCGACCTGACCCATATCGCCAGCCGCCTCTCGATCGGGGCCGGGCGGCTGCCCAATACGCGTGGCCACCTCGGCGGCTGGATCCTAGACCCGCAGACACCGAAACCCGGTAACCTAATGCCGCCAAACCTACTGCCGCCAGAGGATTTCCAGGCGCTCCTCGCCTATCTCGACAATCTCGAATAGGAATGCCGCGGTGAGCCCAGCGGCCGATATCAGCACAGCTGATCCAGCGCAGGAACGGCTTCTCGAGCGAACCTGGGCGGTGCCGCGCGGGATCGTCGGCTGGCTCAGCGTCGCCGACCACAAGACCATCGGCAAACGTTATCTCGTCACCTGCTTCGGCTTTTTTATTTTTGCCGGGCTTCTTGCGGCCGCCATGCGGTGGCAACTTGCCACGCCAGAGAACGACGCGATCGGGCCGGACCTTTACAACCAGCTTTTTACGACCCACGGCACGACGATGATGTTTCTCTTCGCGGTGCCGATTTTCCAAGGCTTGGGGGTCTATCTCGTCCCGCTGATGGTCGGAGCGCGGGAAATCGCGTTTCCCCGCCTCAATGCGTACAGCTATTGGCTTTTGCTGTTCGGCGGGTTGATGCTGGTCATTGCATTTCTGCTCAACATCGGCCCCGACGTCGGCTGGTTCGCCTATGTACCACTATCCGGGCCGCAATACTCGCCCGGCAAGCGCGCCGATTTCTGGGCCCAGATGATCACCTTCTCCGAGGTCTCGGCCTTGGCCGTGGCCGTGCAGCTGATCGTCACGATTTTCAAGATGCGCGCCCCGGGGATGTCGATCAACCGCATCCCGCTGTTTGTGTGGGCGCAGCTCGTCACGTCCTTCATGGTTATATTCGCGATGCCGGCGGTCATGCTGGCGAGCTCGGCGTTGATCTCCGACCGTCTCGTCGCCACGCATTTCTTCAACCCAGCCGAAGGCGGCGACGTTCTCCTCTGGCAGCACCTTTTCTGGTTCTTTGGCCATCCCGAGGTTTACATCATCTTCTTGCCGGCGACGGGCGTCGTCTCGGCGATAATTCCGACCTTCGCCCGCCGGCCGATTTTCGGATACCTGCCGCTGGTATTGTCCTTGATCGCGACCGCGTTTCTCGCGTTCGGGCTCTGGGTGCATCACATGTTCGCGACCGGCTTGCCGCAGCTCGGCGCCAGTTTTTTTACCGGCGCCAGCATGATGGTGGCGATACCCAGCGGCATCCAGATCTTCTGCTGGCTCGCCACCCTCTGGGAGGGGCGGCTCGTCTACCGGACGCCGCTGCTCTTTGTGCTCGGCTTTATTGTGCTGTTTGTGCTCGGCGGTCTGACCGGCGTCATGGTCGCCTCGGTCCCCTTCGATCTGCAGGTGCACGACACGTTTTTCGTGGTCGCACACCTGCATTACGTTCTCATCGGCGGGTCGGTTTTTCCGCTGTTTGCCGGATTTTATTATTGGTTCCCGAAAATCACCGGGCGAATGCTGAGCGACACGGCCGGGAAGTGGAACTTCTGGCTGTTTTTCATCGGCTTCAACATGACTTTTTTCCCGATGCATTGGCTCGGCCTCGCCGGGATGCCTCGGCGCGTCTATACCTATCCCGACGGGCTCGGCTGGAACGAGATGAACCTGCTGGCGAGCGTCGGTGTGGTGTTCATCGCCGTCAGCGTCATCGTGTTCCTCGGCAATGTGGTGACGAGCCTGCGGTACGGCGCTGCAGCCGGCGCCAATCCGTGGAATGCCGGCACCCTCGAATGGGCGGTGAGCTCACCGCCGCCGGCCTACAATTTGAACTACGTTCCGGTCGTCTCCGGGCACGAGCCGCTGTGGATCGAAGGCGGCGAGCGCAACGTCGTCACGGGGCTGCGCGCCGATGTGCGCGAGGTGCTCATCACGCATCTCGTCGA
>VAZT01000374.1 GCA_005884825.1 Alphaproteobacteria bacterium | reverse complement strand
GCAGCACGCCGATTGGATCTTTTGCCTGGTGCGCACCGATCCGCAGGCCAAGAAGCAGGAAGGGATTTCCTTTCTGCTGATCGACATGAAGACCCCGGGGATCACGGTGCGCCCGATCGTCACGATCGAGGGCGGGCACGAGGTCAACGAGGTGTTCTTCGACGATGTCAAAGTGCCGGCCGAGAACCTGGTCGGCCAGGAGAACAAGGGCTGGGATTACGCGAAGTATTTGCTCGGACGGGAGCGCACCGGTATCGCGCGGGTCGGCCTCTCGAAGGAACGTATCCGCCGGATCAAGGAGCTTGCGGCGATGGAAATTGCCGGCGACAAGCCGCTGATCGATGACGGGCGGTTCCGCGAGAAGCTCGCCGCGGTCGAGGTCGAATTGAAGGCGCTCGAAATGACCCAGCTGCGCGTCGTGGCCGCCGAGCGCCATCGCACCGACAACAAGCCTGATCCGGCCTCCTCGATCCTCAAGATCAAGGGCTCGGAGATCCAGCAGGCGACGACCGAATTGTTGCTCGAGGTGGTCGGCCCCTACGCTCTGCCCTATCAACCCGAGCACGAGGATGACGAGCGCTGGAACGAGCCGCCGATCGGCCCGGAATGGGCCGGCCCGATCGCCCCGACCTACTTCAATTGGCGCAAGACCACGATCTATGGCGGCACCAACGAGATACAGAAAAACATCATCGCCAAGGCGATCCTGGGGTTGTGAGCGATGGATTTCGACCTGACGGAAGAGCAGCGGCTGCTGAAGGCGAGCCTCGAACGGCTGATCGGCGACCGCTACGCGTTCGAGCAGCGCAAGAACTATGCCCGGAGCCCGGAGGGTTGGAGCCGCGAATTGTGGGCGCAATTCGCCGAGCTCGGGCTGCTCGGCCTCCCGTTCGAGGAGCGTGGCGGCAGCGCCGAGCAATGTGCCGCTCTCATCCCCAAGATCGCGGATGGCAGCCTCACTTTCGCTTTCGCCCATACCGAGCGGCAATCGCGTTACGACCTCAACGACATCGAGACACGAGCTGTGCGCGATGGAACTGGCTGGTTGATCGATGGCGAGAAGGGAGTCGTCCTTCACGGCGATACGGCTGACAAGCTGATCGTCACCGCGCGAGTGGGCGGCGGTCGGCGTGACCGCGACGGAATCGCCGCCTTTATCGTCGACGGCAAGGCCGCAGGAGTGTCGCGGCGCGGCTACCCGACGCAGGACGGGCTGCGCGCCGCGGAGATTACCCTTGCGAATGTGATGGTGGGCCCGGAAGGAGTGCTCGGCGAGCCGGGGGCAGCATTGCCGCTCGTCGAACGCGTCGTCGACGAGGCGATCGCGGCGCTGTGCGCCGAGGCCGTCGGTGCGATGGCTGCGATGCATGAGCTCACCGTCGAATATCTCAAGACGCGCCGGCAATTCGGCCGCGAGATCGGCAGCTTCCAGGTCCTGCAGCACCGCGCCGTCGATATGCTGATCGCGCTGGAACAGGCGCGCAGCATGGCGATGTTCGCGACGATGATGGCGGCCGATGAAAATGCCTTGGAGCGGCGCAACGCGGTCGCGGCGGCTAAGGTCCAGATCGGCCGTTCCGGCAAGTTCATCGGCCAGCAGGCTATCCAGCTGCATGGCGGCATCGGGATGACGATGGAGTACAAGGTCGGTCATTACTTCAAGCGGGTCACGATGATCGACACGATGTTCGGCGACGCCGACCATCATCTGCGCCAGCTTGCCCGACGCGGCGCGGCGCCTGCTGCCGCGTGAGGTTCGGCCGCGTCAGACCTTGGCCCGATGATCGTCAGCTGCCCGGTTTGCCGGACCCGCTACCGCGTCGAAGAAGAGGCCCTGCGCGGACAGTCCGGCCGGACCGTCCGCTGCGCCAATTGCGGTCATACCTGGCATCAGGCAGCCCCGCCCGAGCTGGCCTCAGATCGGGACGAAGCCAAGACCGACGGCCGGATCGAACCGGCACTCGAAGTCCCGCCGCGCCCGGCGACCACGCTGGAGGTCCCACCACGACAACGGGCTCTTCCCGAACCATCTCGGCGTCGGAGCCGTTGGCGTGTGCTCCGCTGGCTCCTAGTAGCCGTCCTGCTCGCTCTTGCGCTTGTGGCTGGGATTGTCATCGCCCGCGGCGCCGTCGTGGCGCTATGGCCGCCGGCGGCACGGCTCTATGCTTTGGCTGGATTCTCGGCCGAACCGCCGGGAACCGGGCTCAAAATCGAGAAGCTCGCCCCGTCGCGCACCCCGGACGGCCTCCTCATCGAGGGCGATATCGCCAATGACGGAAAAACGACGCAGAATCTTCCGCGGCTGCGGGTCGCATTGCGCGACTCCGCCGAAAAGGAAGTGCAGTTCAAGATAATCGACCCCCCAAAGCCCCGGCTGCCGCCGGGTGCCGTAGCCCATTTCAAAACGCCCTTCGACCACCCCGACGATGCCGCCACCGGCGTCGTCGTCACTTTCGCCAAACCTTAAGCCGGAAAGCCGATCCGATCAGGAAGCCGCAAATGTTCATAGCGATGAATCGCTTCAAAGTCGTTCCGAGCCTGTGCGCTGACTTCGAGCGCGTCTGGACATCGCGCGAGACGCATCTCGGCGAGGTGCCGGGCTTCGTCGAATTCCATCTGCTGCGAGGCCCGGAGCGCGACGACCATGTGCTCTATTCATCCCACACGGTCTGGCGGAGCAGGGAGGATTTCGAAGCCTGGACGCGGTCGGAAGCGTTCCGCCTCGCCCACCACAGCGCCGGACAGAACAGGCCACTCTACCTCGGACACCCCGAATTCGAAGGCTTCGAGGTCATCCAGACGGTCGAGCGCCAAATGGGCGAGCGAACGAGCCGGTGACGGCGCGCATCCTCGTTCTGGGCGGCGGGTTCGCGGGGCTGTGGAGCGCGGTGGGCGCGGCGCGCGCCTTGGACGAGTTCGGTATCGGCCCGGAAGCGGTCCAGGTGACCGTGGTCAATCGCGACCAGTGGCACTCGATCCGGGTGAGGAACTACGAGCCCGATCTGAACAGCGTCAGAGTGCCGCTCGCCGAGGTGCTCGACCCGATCGACGTCGACCTCGTGACCGGCGAGGTCGTCGGTATCGATTTCGCGAGCCGGCAGGTCACCTACTCCACAGGTGCCGCACATCGATCGATCTCCTATGACCGGCTGGTCTTCGCGCTGGGCAGCCGGCTGGTGCGTCCCGACATTCCTGGGCTCGGCGAATTTGCCTTCGATGTGGATACTTACGACGGCGCCGCATGGCTCAATAACCACATCCAGAGCCTCTCGGCGCAGCCGCGCTCGCCCGGGCAATATACTGCGCTCGTCGTCGGGGCGGGTTTGACCGGCATCGAAGCGGCAACCGAGCTGCTCGGGAAATTGCGTGCGGCGGGCGCTGCGGCTCCGCGGGTAATTCTCGCCGACCATCAGCCGCGGGTCGGTTCCGACATGGGCGACGCCGCCTGTCATGTGATCGGCGAGGCGCTCGCCTCCCTCGGGGTGGCGACCCGCACCGGCGTCGCGATCAGCGCGATCGACCGGTTCGGCGCCACACTCTCGACCGGCGAAAAGATCCCCGCCGCGACAATCGTCTGGTGCGCCGGCATGCGAGCCAACCCTTTGACAGAGCTTTTTCCGGTTCGGCGCGACCGGTTCGGCCGGGTCCCGGTCGACCATTTTATGCGGGTCGAGGGAATGTGCGACACCTTTGCCGCCGGCGACGCCGCCTCTGCGCTCGTCGACGATCGGCACAATTCGGTGATGTCTTGTCAGCATGCCCGGCCGATGGGCCGCTTTGCCGGCCACAACGTCGTGTGCGATCTCGTGGGAAAGCCCATGCTGCCGCTGCGCATCGACTGGTACACGACTATCCTTGATCTCGGGCCCTGGGGCGCCGTCTACACCGAGGGCTGGGACCGACGGGTCGTCGCAACTGGCGCCGCCGCCAAGCGGACGAAGCAGCTGATCAACTGCGAGCGCATTTATCCGCCCCGCTCCGGCGACCGGCGTCAAATCCTCGACGCCGCCGCACCGGTCGTCCAAACACCGCCGCCGCAGTTCCGACCCCCGGAATAAGCGAAGCGTCATTGGGCGGCGCCGCAGGCGTCTGGTGGGCTGACCGAAATTTCCTCGACCGCGCCATTGGACAGCCGAAAGACTTTGTCCTGCGTCACCGGCAATATCAGCGCCGCCTCGCGCGGCAGCCGCGCGTAGAGACCGCGCAGCAAGCGGGTCACGACACCATGCGTAACGACAACGAGCGCGCACGCGGCCTCCTGCTCGCGCAGCCACTCACTGAGCCGGGCGGCGAAGGCGTCATACCGTTCGCCATCCGGCGAGCGAAAACACCAGTCATAGCGTCCCTGGCCATCGAACACGCCGGGACAGCGCGCGGCGATCTCGGTGTAGGTCAGTCCGTCCCAGGAGCCGAGCGAAAGCTCGCGGAGCCGATCGTCAAACTGCAGCTTCGGGGCAACCGCGAAATGCTCGCGAATGATTTCGGCGGTTCGCTGCGCGCGCCCCAGTGGGCTCGCGATGATCCGGGCGGCTTTGGCCTCCGGTAACGTGTCGACCAGCCGCCCGATGGCATGAGCTTGGGCGATGCCTGTTGCGGTCAACGCCGAGTCGGATCGGCCTTGATATCGCCTCTGCAAATTCCATTCGGTCTCGCCATGGCGGACCAAGAGGATGCATCCGCTCACGACCGCCGAAGCCGGTAAAGGACATGGCGGCGCAAAGGGTGCCCCGGTAGCAACCGCGGATGCTCGAAATCGAAATCCTCTGCCGGGTCGCGGGTCATCCCGAGCTTTTCCATGACCCGCCGCGACGCCCGGTTCGCCGGTACTGTGAAGGCGACGATTTCGTCGAGACCGAGCCGGCCGAATCCGTCGTCGATCGCGGCCCGCGCCGCCTCATAGGCATAACCCCGTCCCCAATAAGGACGGGCTAAGCGCCAGGCGGCCTCGACCGCCGGCGCAAACGGCAGCGCGAAGCGCAAATTGCTAAGGCCGACAACGCCGATCATGAGCGCTTCACCGGGAAGCTCGACGACCCACGGACCGAACCCATGGTCGTGCCAGTGGGTGCGGGCCGCCACGACCCAGGCGTCCATGGCTGCGCGGTCGGCAAAGGGCACGAGGTATTGCATGACGGCCGGGTCGGCGGAGAGCTCGGCGAAAGCCGCGGCATCGTCATCGCGCCACTGCCGAAGCAGCAGCCGCGCGGTACGCAGCGTGTCGCCCAACGCTATTTCTTTTTGTCGCTCGCGCCCGGCATGTTCGCAAAAAACATTTGCTGCAGCTGCTCGAACCCTTTGATGGTCGCCGGCAGCCACGCCTTCAGCATCGCCTCCGGGTCCATGCCCTTGAGTATGGTTCTCAAACGGTGCTCGACTTCCGGCAGCAGCGCCTCCTACTGTCGCGGATTTTGACCCAATCTGTGCAAAGAAGCACCTGTACAACGGGAAATTCCCGGGCTGCCGACCCGATTGCCGGGACTGCCGCTCCGCAAAAGGTCGCCTTCGGTCCTTCCTAGCTGTTTTTGCTGTTCTTTGCAGCGAAACATCAGCCATCGCTCCATGTCGTTCGCTCACCCGGAACCGGCTATGGCGCCTTCCGAAGTCCAGGAGATACCAACATTGTGGCAATTTTAGCGTTGCTCATACGGCAACGAGAGGGGCATGCTGCCGACTGCGAAAGGAATAGCTCGATCCCCTGCCAGGTTCTGGGTCGTCCCGAGTGCGCCGACGACGACAGCGCGTCTCACTCCTCAGCTCCGTTATCCTGATCGCCAATCGGCAGTTCGACGATGACACAGTCGCGCCAAACGCCATCCAGTTTTCCGTGACGCCGGTGGATCCCGGAAATTTGGCCCATCGGAGTTATCCGGTATAGCGGTGCTCGTACCATCCGCGCGTGCGCATCACGATGCGCACGACGGAAAGCATGACCGGAACCTCGACCAGCACGCCGACGACGGTCGCGAGCGCGGCGCCCGACTGGAAGCCAAACAGCGCGATCGCCGCCGCAACCGCGAGCTCGAAGAAATTCGACGCGCCGATCAAGGCCGACGGGCAGGCCACATTGTGCGGGACACCCAGGGCCCGGTTGAGCCCGTAGGCAATGCCGGCATTGAGATAAACCTGAATCACGATCGGGACGGCGAGGAGCGCGATAATGAGCGGCTGCCTCACGATCTGCTCGCCCTGAAACCCGAACAGCAGCACGAGCGTCGCCAACAGCGCGATCAGAGAAATAGGCTGCAATGTCCGGAGCGCCTGCGCCAGTGCCGCCTCGCCACCGCGCGCAAGCAGTGATCGCCGCACAGCTGCGCCACGACCACCGGCACGACAATGTAGAGGACTACGGAAAGCAACAGCGTCGCCCATGGCACTGTGATCGAGGACAGGCCAAGCAATAGCCCGACGATCGGCGCAAAGGCGAAGACCATGATCGTGTCGTTGAGGGCGACCTGGGTGAGCGTGAAATTCGGCTCGCCACCGGTCAGATTGGACCATACGAACACCATTGCAGTGCAGGGGGCAGCGGCCAAAATTATTAGACCGGCGATGTAGCTGTCGATCTGACCCGCCGGCAACCACGGACGGAGGAGCCAGCCAATAAAGAGCCAGCCGAGCAAGGCCATGCTGAAGGGCTTGACCAGCCAGTTGATGCCGACGGTCACGGCGATGCCGCGCCATTGCTCGGCGACCCGATGCAGCGCGCCGAAATCGACCTTGAGCAGCATCGGCACGATCATCAGCCAGATCAGGACTGCGACCGGGATGTTGACCTCGGCCGCCGTCATTCGGCCTAGCCCGTGGAAAGGCGCGGGCAGCAGCCGACCGAGGACAATGCCGGCGATGATGCAGAGTGCGACCCAGAGGGTCAGATAACGCTCAAAGGTGCCGAGCGCCGGCGCCGCTCGGCGCCGGCTGATTTCAGTGACAGATGTCATGACAACTCCAGCCTTGGAGCCGCCCCGCGGCGGCCAATGTCATCGACGCTGCGTTTGATAGCTATGCCGTCGAGCTTCTCGATCGGCAGCACGACAAAAAGCTTGATCCGGTTCTCGATCACAACATGGGCCTCGCGGAACGCGCGACGCCTCGAGGGCCAGGGGATGCACCGCGCCTTTTGGAAAGCTTCCGGCGCTATAGCCCTTGAAGCGGCCCTTGCCCCAGTGATCGATCAGCACTTCGGCGAGGATGCTCCTCGCCCGAATTGCCGGTATAGAGAAAGAGGACGTTGTAGGGCCGTTCATCCAGGACCGATTCTGTCCCCTTTGGGCTTGCGCGCTTCCACGGTCGCGGAAGCCACGAAATTCTCGATGCCGCGGCCGGGTGCCCAGGTTGCGACGAGCTCGCGGCTTTCCGGCTGTGGCGTCACCTGCACATCGATAAAACCTGCTTGCAGCAGCCAGGTCTCGACCCGCTCGATCGGCGCCGCTCCGGCGATGCAGCCGCACAGCAGGGCTGTGTCCGCTTGCAGCTCGGGCGACAGCGGCGCGGTGTTGACGACATCGGAGATGGCGAGCCGGCCACCCGGCTTCAGCACACGGAACGCCTCGCGGAAAACCTGCGGCTTGTCCGGGACCAAGTTGATTACGCAGTTGGACAAAACGACGTCGGCGGTATTGTCGGCGATCGGCAGATGTTCGAGCTCGCCCAAGCGAAACTCGATATTGGCGGCGTTGATCCTGGCAGCGTTTTCGCGCGCCTTTTTCAGCATCTCGTGTGTCATGTCGACCCCTATCACCCGGCCTGTCGCGCCCACCTGCTTTGCGGCAAGGAAGCAGTCGAAACCCGCGCCGCTGCCGAGATCGACCACGACCTCGCCGGGCTTTAGCGCTGCGATCGCGTGCGGGTTGCCGCAACCAAGCCCGAGATTGGCGCCGTCGGGCACCGCGGCGAGCTCGGCGTCCGAATAGCCCATCTTTCGGGACTTGTCCGCCGGAGTACCGGGCGCCGTGTCCCCGCAACACGAGCTCGCCGGCGCGCAGCAGCTCGCGCCGCCAGCCGCTTCGGCAATGCCGCCGTATCGAGCCCTCACCATTTCTTTGACCTGAGCGTCATCCATTTGACTTGTCTCCTTATGCGGCTGTGGTCTTCGCCGAGGGGTCCGCGCACCCGGCGGCCGGGTCACATACCGGCGCACAGACGGCATCGCGCCCGCAGCAGTTTTCGGTCAGGTAGGCCAATAAGGCATTCATCGTGCCGTATTCGGCCGAGTAGATGAGTTGCCGGCTTAAGCGGCGTTGCGCAATCAGCCCGGCATGGACGAGCTGTTGAAGATGAAAGGAAAGCGAGGACGGCAGCACGCCGAGCCGCTCGGCAATCACACCGGCCGGCAACCCCTCAGGCCCACAGGTCACGAGCAGCCGAAACAGCTCTAGGCGGGTTTCCTGGGCGAGCGCGCCTAGTGCGGCGAGCGCGTGTGTCTGATCCAAAGGCGCCGCCTTTTCGTCATTTCGAAGAACATCAAACTGTAAGCCGCCGAACGTTTTTCGGTCAAGGATATTTTGAAGAATGTCGAAAATTTACTCTGCCCACTCATGCCAGCTGTCGCCGACGCCGTTTTATTGCGCGCTACCGCCCGCTTCGCTAGTCTGGGCAGGGGATTGGAGGGGTGGCCGAGCGGTTGAAGGCGCACGCC
>VAZT01000373.1 GCA_005884825.1 Alphaproteobacteria bacterium | reverse complement strand
GGTCGCGCTCAGCCCGTTGCTGCGCCAGATCGCCGAGACCTTGGAGCTGCGCGCGGCCGAACGGGACATGCGCATCCAGCTGGCCGTGCCGCCCGATCTCCCGGATGTGCTCGGCGATCGTGATGAACTCGCCCAGGTCTTCCAGAACCTGATCGACAATGCGATCAAGTATGGGCGCGCCGGGTCCGAGATCACGCTTCGGGCGGCGATCGGCTTGCGGCCGGTCCGGGAGAGCGGCGGCTCCGAGAACGCAATGGTCTCTGTAGCCGTGTACGATCGGGGCGAAGGCATACCCCGCGAGCACTTGCCCCGGCTGACCGAACGCTTCTACCGGGTCGACACCGCGCGCTCCCGCGAAATGGGCGGCACCGGGCTAGGGTTGGCGATCGTCAAGCACATCCTCAACCACCATCGCGGATTTCTCGAGGTCGAGAGCACGCCCGGAGTTGGCTCGATCTTTACGGTATTCTTGCGTGCACACCCTGATCAATTCGCCGGAGGTGCAGTTGACCGACCGGGTTTTGCATCAGGTGATGGCGTAATGGCTTCTACGGCCTCGACTGACCCTCATCCCAAGCCGTGAACCCTCGCCCACCCAGCCCTTCCAACACGGCGGAAGACGGACTCCCGCTCCCACTGAGATATTGGGCGATCCTGAACCTCGCGGTCGGGATGGCGCTGTCGGTGCTCGACAGCGCGATCGCGAATATCGCGTTGCCGGCGATCGCGAAGGAAATCCACGCCAGCGCCGCCGATTCGATCTGGGTCATCAACGCCTACCAGCTGGCGGTCGTCATTTCGCTGCTGCCGTTCGCCTCGCTCGGCGACATTTTCGGCTATCGCCGCATCTACATGATCGGCCTCGTCGTGTTCACCGGCGCGGCGCTCATCAGTGCCCTGTCGCATTCCTTGCCGATGCTGACCTTCGGCCGCGCGCTTCAGGGGCTCGGCGCCGCCGGCATGATGAGCGTCAACACCGCTCTGGTGCGCTTCACTTATCCGCGCCGCCAGTTGGGCCGCGGCATCGCGATGGTTTCGGTCGTCGTGTCGATATCGTCGGCCGCCGGCCCGAGCGTCGCTGCGGCGATCCTCGCGGTCGCGTCGTGGCCCTGGCTCTTCGCGATAAATGTCCCGACCGGTCTGGTTGCGCTCGCGATGTCGTGGCGTCTGCTCCCGACGACGCCGCCCACCGACCATCGCTTCGACTTGGCGAGCGCGGCTTTGAGCGCAATCGCCTTTGCCTTCCTGATCAGCGGGATCAACGGCATAGGCCACCACCATGCCGCTCTACTGGTATTGAGCGAGCTGGCCGGCGCCCTGCTCGTCGGATATGTCCTGGTGCGCCGGCAAAACTCGCTGACAATGCCGCTGCTGCCCGTCGATCTTTTCAAGCGGCCGGTTTTCGCTCTGTCGGTCACGACGTCGGTTTGCGCGTTTGTCGCGCAAGGCATCGTGTTTGTCGCACTTCCCTTCTACTTCCAGGACGTGATCGGTCGGTCGCAGGTCGAAACCGGGCTCTTGATCACGCCGTGGCCGGTGACGGTCGCGATCATCGCGCCGATCGCCGGCCGGCTGGCCGATCGTTATCCGGCCGGAATTCTCGGCGGAATCGGCCTCGGCGTGCTGAGCCTCGGCTTTATTTTGCTGGCATTGCTCCCGGCTCAACCAAGCGATGCCAGCATCATTTGGCGAATCGTCGTCTGCGGGTTCGGGTTTGGATTCTTCCAATCGCCGAACAACCGCGCCATTGTCAGCAACGCGCCGCGCGAACGCAGCGGCGGCGCCGGCGCCATTCAAGCGACTGCCAGGCTGCTCGGCCAGACGATCGGCGCCGCTCTGGTAGCGCTGGTGTTCGGCTATGCCGGCCCCGGTGGCGGCACAAGCCCGACCACGGCGATCCTGATCGCCGCCGGCTTTTCGGCGCTCGCCGCGCTCGCCAGCCTCTCTCGCCTGCTCAATTTCGTGCGTCTACCACGACGTGCCCCCGTCCGCGGTTCCGGCATTCCGAATCCCAGCCCCGATCGAATCCCAGTCCGCTCCCGCCGGTAAATGGACCAGCCCTCGGCAAAGGAACCGCTCGGTGGCTTGCGCCGGGGCCGAGTTTGATTATCCTGCACCGCCTGCAATGGGGGGATGGGGCGGGACCCGATGAGTGACGGGGCGCGTCGGCGGTCGCGCTTTCACCGGTTCTTCGCTGCGGCGGGGGTGCTGATCGCTCTGCCGTCACTACTGGCGCCCGGCGCCGAGCCGGTCCCCGATCGGATAGTCGTCCATCTGCTGAACCGTCTCGCCTTCGGCCCGACCCTCGAAGAGGTTCGGCACGTCAAGACGATCGGAGTGGAGCGCTATATTGCCGAGCAACTCGATCCCGACTTGATCCCGGAGCCGGTCGAGCTGCGGTGGCGCCTCGCCCAGCTCGACACGCTGAAACTGGACCCGGTGCAATTGCGCCAGCTTTACGGGCCGTTGCGCACCCTACGTGGCTTCAAGCCCAACCCGGAGCTGGAGAAGGCTCAGCGCGAACGGGTGCAGATCATTCTGCGGGACGCCAGCGAGGCGCGCATCCTCAGAGCATTGCTCAGCCCGCGGCAATTGCACGAGGTAATGGTCGATTTCTGGTTCAACCATTTCAATGTGTTCTCAGGCAAGGGGCTGGACGATGTATGGATCGGAAATTACGAGCAGCAGGCGATCCGTCCATTTGTGCTCGGCCGTTTCCGGGATCTGCTGTTCGCGACGACAAAGCACCCGGCAATGCTGGTCTACCTGGACAACGCGCTCAGCACCGCCCCGGGAAGCCCCGGCGCCCGCGGCAGACAAAAGGGACTGAACGAGAACTTCGCTCGCGAGGTCATGGAACTGCACACGCTCGGCGCCAATGGCGGCTACACGCAGGAGGATGTCGTCACCCTGGCTCGGGTCTTGACCGGGTGGGGCGTCAATCAGCCGAATGCCCGCTTTTTTCCCGAACACGCCGCGGTCTTCGAAGGCGCGCGCCACGATTACAGTCCAAAGGTTTTCCTCGGGCATCCCTTGCAATCGCGCGGCAAGGCTGAGGGGGAGGAGGCGCTCGACATCCTGGCCCACACCCCGGCAACCGCCCACCACATCGCGTTCGAGCTAGCGCAATATTTTGTCTCCGACGAGCCGCCGCAGAGTTTGGTCGAACGGCTCGCGGCAAGGTTCCTCGAGAGCGGCGGCAATATTCGGGAGGTGCTGAGCGCGCTGTTCGCCAGCAACGAATTCTGGGACAGCAAGGGCGCCAAGTACAAGACGCCCTATCAATTTGTTATCTCGGCGGTGCGTGCCGCGGGGATGCCACTCGGCAATGTCCGGCCGCTGCTCGGCGCGATGGACCAACTCGGCATGCCGCTCTTCGGCTGCCTGACCCCGGACGGGTACAAGAACACCGAAGACGCCTGGCTCAGCCCCGACGCGACGACCCGCCGCATCAGCTTCGTGACCGCATTGGTGCGAGGCAGCTCAAGCCCGGTCGATGCTGCGCATCTCGAAGCGACCTTCGGCTCGACGCTGAGCGAGGCTACCCGCGCTGCCCTTGAAGAATCGCCGAGAAGGCTGCGCGCCGCTCTGATCCTCGGCAGCCCCGACTTTATGCGTCGATAAGCGTGCACCGGCGCGATTTCATCAAAGGGGCTGCGGCAGCCCCCTTCTGCTTCGGACCCGATGCGTGGGCGGGTGTGTCCGATGAGAGCCCGAGGCGCCTCATCGTCATTCTGCTGCGCGGCGCGGTCGACGGGCTCAATGTCGTGATCCCTTATGGCGACCTTGCCTACTACCAAGAGCGCCAATCGATCGCGATCGCACCGCCAGGCAAGCCGGACGGGGCGTTGGCGCTCGACGGGCATTTCGGGTTGCACCCGGCCCTCGCGAGCCTGATGCCGCTATGGAACGAGCGCGGGCTCGCTTTTGTCCACGCCGCGGGTTCGCCCGACCCGACGCGATCGCATTTCGACGCACAGCTCTATTTGGAAAACGGCACTCCGGGGCAGGACACCACCCGCGACGGCTGGATGAACCGCCTGTTATTGGCTCTGCCTGGCCCCCGCGGCGCGACCGACGCGATCAGCATCGGGCCGACCGTGCCGCGCATCCTGGCCGGCAAGGCGCCCGTCGCCACCCTGCCGCTCGGCCCGAACGGCGCCCGGCCACTGCCGATCGACCAGCCGGAAATCGCCAGCGTGTTCGATCGGCTCTATTCCGGCAACGACGACCTCGCCAGATCGTATCGCGAAGGCCGGGCGGCGCGCGCACAATTGATCGGCGCCCTTAGCACCGAGCGGCAGATTGCCGACAACGGCGCGCCGCCGCCGGCCGGCTTTCCCGGGCAGGCGACCCGGCTCGCGCTGCTGATCCGGCGTCACCCCGTCGTCCGCGTTGCGGCAATCGGGCTCGGCGGTTGGGACACCCACATCAATCAAGGGAATCACAACGGGCAACTGGCCGATCATTTGCGCCCGCTCGGCGAGGGCCTCGCCGCCTTGGCCCGCGGGTCGGGTGAGGCCTGGCAGAACACCGTCGTCGTCGTCATGTCCGAAT
>VAZT01000372.1 GCA_005884825.1 Alphaproteobacteria bacterium | reverse complement strand
TGACACGTGCCAATGGAAGTTCTTGGTTTTTAGATAGACTGCGAACATGTCGGCCAGCAGCGCGGTGAGCCCGACAGGGATGTCGGCACGGTTGGCGCCGCGCGGATCTTGGCGATGGCGAGCATGCTCGGCTTGGGTTTGCGTGGTCATTGGGATGCTCCGTTGGTTCTACGCCTAAGAAACTGGTCTCGCCCGCATCTCCGGCCACGTTAATCGCGGTAAAATTGTGTCAAGTGTTTCGCGGCTTCCGCCGCACTGTGGAAGCTGAGAGAATCAATGTGCTGAACGTCGAGTTTGCCTGGTCCAAGGCAGCTTTGCTTCCTCTCTAAACCTTCAACAGCCGCGGATCGACCGGCAGTGCCCTGATCCGTTTGCCGGTTGCCGCGTAGATCGCATTGCAGATGGCGGGCGCGGTCGGCGGCACGCCCGGTTCGCCGACGCCACCCGTCTCCGGTGTGATGTCGATGCGCGGTACAAGGTAATCGGTGTAGTTGCTTTGCTCGACGCTGCCGTTTTTCACGGTGATATTGCCGTAGAGCGCGTTGCCGATGCTCATGATCGCAGCACCCTCCAACTGCGCGCGCACGCGATCGGGGTTGACGACCGTGCCGCAATCGATCGTCATGTCGAGCCTTGGTATCGTGACTTGGCCATCATCGCCGACGCCGACGTGCGCGACGACGGCGACATAGCTCAAAAAACTGCGATGGACGGCAATGCCGCGGCGTTCTTTGCGGCTCCTTGGCGACCTCTGCGTTAAAGCGTTTTAGTTTGGCACCCAGGCTGCGGCTCTTATCTCGCCGAATTCACGCGCGATCTTGCGCCAGGAGGCGCCACTGTCCTCAGTGACATACACCTCACCGAAAAGGCTGAACGCCACAATGCGATTGGGGTCGGCGGGATGCGTGGCAAGGCCCCACACAGTGGCATTGGGCTGAGTCGGGAGCGGCAGGATCTCCCAAGTCTCCCCGAAATTTGTGGTGCGGAGCACGAGCCCCTTTTCGCCCGTCGTGGTCTCTCCACACCCGGCGAACAGCACGCCGGGATCATCGGCCTTGACCGCCATGCCGCGCGCATAGGGCAGCGGCCATTTCTCTTTGATGCCCAAGGGCCGCCAGGTTTCGCCCAGATTGTCACTGGTATACATTTCGCGTGCGGTGCTGGCGTAGAGGCGCTTGGGCTGCGTCGCTGCGATCGTCACGGCGTGAATGTCCGGATCATACAAACCCGTCTCGAGGTGCGTCCACGTATCCCCACCGTCCATGCTGCGGAAGACGCCATCAATTTCCACCCCAGCCCAGACAATACGATGATCCTCGGGGTCCACGATGACGCTGGTCACGAAGGGTATGCCAATGGAGCACTCCCGGGCCATGTCTACGGCTAATCTCTCCCAATGCACTCCCCCATCTCGAGAGCGATAGACCGCAGCCGGGCGCGTGCCGGCAAAGAGAATATCGGGATCAACCGGGTCGATGGTCAGCGACCAGATCGTCGGCAGGGTCCCCTTGGCGCCGATGCGCTCCCACCGCGCTCCGCCATCGTGGCTCACGAACAAACCCGTATCGCCGCCGGCGAGAACGGTATGCGCCTCTTTGGGATGAGCGACCAACGCCTGTATGCGGCTATTGAGCGGAAACGGGGCGCGATGCCGTATCCACGACTTTCCGGCATCCGGACTGTGCCATACGCCCCAGCCAGCCGTTCCCAGAGATATACTGTAGTCCGCTGCCATGACCGGTATCCCCGATGAGTTCTCCCGCCAGTCTAACACGGCAGGATGGTGCAACCATCGCCTACCGCCGGCTCACCGGATCGACCCCGGGCGTCGTATTCCTCGGCGGGTTCCGTTCCGACATGACCGGCACCAAAGCCCTTTACCTCGCGGATTACTGCCGCCGCCGCGGGCAGGCTTACCTCCGCTTCGACTATTTCGGCCACGGCGCATCGAGCGGCGAGCCCGCGCTCGGCACCATCGGCCGCTGGGCGGAAGACGCGGTTGCGGTTCTCGATTCGCTGACGGAGGGGCCGCAGGTGCTGGTCGGGTCGAGCATGGGCGGGTGGATCATGCTGCTCGCGGCGCTCGCGAGGCCACCGCGGGTCCATGCGCTCGTCGGCATCGCGGCAGCGCCGGACTTCACCGAAGACCTCCTCTGGCCGCGCCTCGATCCGGCCCAGCAGCGGCAATTGCGCGACACCGGGGCCGTGACGTTGCCTTCCGAATACGATCCGGCGGGCTACACCTATCGGCTAAGTCTTTTCGAGGACGGCAAAGGTCATCTCGTAATGCGTCGAGGCATCGCGCTCGATTGCCCGGTGCGGCTGTTGCATGGGATGAGCGACGCCTCGGTCCCGTGGCAGACGAGCCTCTCATTGGCCGAGCGCCTCGCGAGCCGCGACATCGTGGTCACCCTGATCAAGGATGGCGACCACCGGCTCTCGCGCGAGGCCGACCTCGAACGGCTCGGCCGGACACTCGACGAACTTCTCGGAAGCGCGCGCTGAACTCGTTCTTACGAGACGCGGAATTCCAGCCTCTCATCCGTCAGGAAGGTCGCGTAAAAATAGAGTTCTGCATCGAGCGCCCGCCTGATGTTGTCGGCGCGGCGGAACCCGTGCTGCTCGCCGTCGAACAACAGGTAAAGAAACGGGATCCGCCGTTGGCGCAGCGCATTGACCATCTCCTCGGCCTGTTGCGGCGGGACCACCCTGTCTTCGGCGCCCTGAAAGAACGCGACGGGCACCGTGAGCAAGCGAGCGCTGTGGATCGGGGACCGCGCCATATAGAGCTCCCTACGCTGCGGGTAAGGCCCGATCAGGCCATCGAGATAGCGCGACTCGAATTTGTGCGTATCCTTTGCCAGCGCCTCCAAATCGCTGACGCCGTAGTAGCTCGCGCCGGTCTTGAATTCCTTGCGGAACGTCAACGCGGCAAGCGTCGTGTAGCCACCTGCGCTGGCACCGCTGATCGCCCAACGTTCCTGATCGACCCGTCCTGTTGCCGCAAGATAGCGCGCGCCGTTCACGCAGTCGGCGACATCGACGACCCCCCAGTTCCCCTGCAATCGAAGGCGATACTCGCGGCCATACCCGGTGCTGCCGCCATAATTGGCGTCGAGAACGGCGAAGCCGCGGCTCGTCCAATATTGCGTTCCCCAGCTGAGGGTCGGGGACGCAGCCGCGGTCGGCCCGCCATGGCAGTGCAAGAGCAGCGGCGGCCGCTCGCCGGCGGGGGCGGCGAAGTCGGCGTTTTGCGGTGGATAGAACAAACCGTGCGCCTGCTGCCCGTTATCGGTGTCGAACGTCACCGGCTCCGGCACGGATAAGTACTTGCGGTAGAGCTCGACCTGCTGAGTGGTCGAGAGCTTCAAGATCTTTTCCAGGCCGGAGGGTAGGTGCAGCTCGACGATGGCCGGCGGCGTGGCCGGCGAGCCGCCAACAAAGTAGACCCGATCCGCGGCCCCGCCGACGAAAGAGATGTCCTCGTATTCTGTCGCAATAGGACGGGCTTCGAGCGAGGCGAGGTCGACGGTGCTCATCCGGTGAACCCCGTCCCGCACATAGCTGCACACCAGCTGGCTCGCCGAAGCGAACGCGAAGGCGGAAAGCCGGAACACCCACTGCGCTCTGCCGAATTCAGCGGCGAGCGGGTAGACCGGCTCGATCCGGGCGGAATTGTCCAGAGCGTCGCCGCGGATACGGAACAGGTTCCACCATCTCCCCTGGAGCGAAGGCTGGGCGCGATCGGAGACGAAATAAAGCGCGCCGTCGGGCGACCATTCGGGTTGGAAGATCGACTCGTCGTCTCCGCCGGCGACGAGGCGCTTGTTGCCGATCGAGCCATCGGCGGCACATTCGCCGACCCATAATTCGCAACCGATCCACGGCATGCTGGGGTGGCCCCATTCGAGCCAAGCCAGCCGCCTGCCCTCCGGACTGAGACGCGGCGCCGCATAAAAATCGCGTCCCGCCTGGAGCACCCGCGGCGGGTGCGATCCGTCGAGCGGAATTTCGACAAGCGTATTGACCGGCTCCGGAGCGGCCGTGGTGTGGTCCTCGCGGACCCAGATCATCCGCCCGCGCCGCGCGTCCATCACGCCGTCGGCATAGCGCAGTCCTCTCGGCCGAGGCGGGTCAGGGGTGATTGCAACGGGCGTCTCTCCCGGCTGCTGGCGATAAAGGCGCTGGTCCGCGTCGTTGCAGAAATAAACGACGCCGTCGCTGACGAGGTACGACCCGCCGC
Organism: Alphaproteobacteria bacterium; assembly: GCA_005884825.1. Lineage (GTDB taxonomy): Bacteria > Pseudomonadota > Alphaproteobacteria > ATCC43930 > CGMCC-115725 > AP-15. The sequence goes on along the minus strand of VAZT01000372.1, from coordinate 2,100 downwards.
CATACTCATGGACGCGGGTCCGCACGTTGAAGACCGCTTCGCCTGCCAGCGGTGGCGTAATATCGGCCGAGGCGCCATCGGCGGCGCGGCGGACTATTACCGAGCGCCCATTCTCCTGAGGGCGCGACTCGAGCCAATAGACATCGGCGCCGTCGAGTTGGATGCCGCTGAGCCCGATTGTCGAGGCGACGATCAGGTCGGAGGTGATCGGCGAAGACCAAGAACCATAAGGGGCTGTCTGTCGTCCGGGCATCGCAATCTCTCGCAGCCAAGCAGGCGCCCGCGACGGCATTTCTCGGCGCCCTGTTTTAGTCCGGTTCCGCCTTTGGCGCCGTCGTGTTCTGCACGTCGTCGTCACGGTGAGCCGGGCCTAGGAGCAGCCGGCCGGGGCCCTTAAAACCCGGCCGGCCACCTCCGCAATATAGGCCCTCTTGCCCGACCGGTCCACACGGATTGCGGGCAGCCCGCCGGCGCCGCTCCTCAAAACTCGTATTTGTCGATGATCATCGGCTCGTTGCGGGCGGCGACGATCCATTCCTGCATTGCCGGGAGCGCCATGATCCTATCGCAATAGGTTTCCGCGTCGCGCTCGAGCTCGAGCTTGTATGTCCTGAAGCGGGTCACGACAGGGGCGTAGGTCGCATCGGCAATGCTGAAGTGACCGAACAGGAACTCGCCTCTGTCCTGGCCAAAGCGTTTGCGGCAGTCGCGCCAGATAGACATGACCCGGTTGACTTCCGCCTGAACCTCCGGGGTGACGCCGCGATTGGGGAAGCTCGAACGCACATTCATCGGCAAGTGGGCACGCAGCACCTGAAAACCCGAATGCAATTCGGCGCAGACCGAGCGGGCCACCGCCCGCGCGTCGTGATCCCGCGGCCACAGCTGGAACGTCGGGAACGACTCGGCCAGGTACTCGCAGATGGCCAGGCTGTCCCAGACGACGAGCTCACCATGACGCAGGGCAGGCACCGTTCCCGACGGCGAATACTTCATGATCGTCGCCTTGCTCGTCGGCTCGTAGAGCGGAATGACAATTTCCTCGAACGCGACCCCGGTCTGCTTGAGAACGAGCCAAGGCCGGAGCGACCAGGACGAGTAGTTCTTGTTTCCCAGATAGATCGTGAAATCAGCCATCAAACGCGCCCTAGCTCAGCTATGGGGCCACTCTGACGAGAACCGGCTCCGCACGCAACGGAACTGCGGAAGAGGCAGAAAATCCATGAGGTTGCATCACAACGGGACCCCGGGCCGATCCAACGGAGCTGTTCCCCTGTTGGTTTTGTGCGGCGGACGGAGTGATCGTGACGGCGCTACACAGCTGCCAAACAACGGCAGCCGGGCAACGAGACCGACCGCGCGGCACTCGACCTCCGTCGAGTCCGGCGCGTCCCACTCGGCGCGCTTATTGGGCCCCGCTTCACCTCGCCCTCCGATCCCGAGGGTTGGAGATCGAGATAGTAGAAAACTTCGGGGTACCGAGGAAGATGCAAAGTCCGCGAAGCCGGGCGATAAAGCGCATTTCGATACAGCTGAGACAGAACCGCGGAAGCATCATTTGCTGCGCAGGGCCTTTACTGTCGCCATGTGCCGAGAAGACAGCAAACGCTAGCGATGTGGTCACCATTATCGACAATACAATCCGCAAGGTATGAGCCTCGCATGCCGCGACGAGGCTGGAATGACTGGGCCTGAATGGGTTGTGCATCGACGTCCGCGCCGACGTCGACGCCGCGATCCAAAAATCCTATTTGCAACATAAGGCGCAATCGGCAGCGTGTATTCGTGGCGGGAATGGCCATCGCTTTGTTGAGTCTCGCCTTCATCAGTCTCTTCCCTCGATTTGGTCGAGGGTGGGCTCGCAGTTTTGGGCCATTCTGCAATGACAATTTCAGCTGCTGCTCGCACGATGCAGACGAACGGTTTGTTGTGGCTCCCATCCTGCGCTATCTCGATCGTGGGATGATTGGCATATTGGGCCCACACGATCTCAGGATTGCATAGCCGTTGTAATCGCCTCGGCGCCGCAGCCGCCACGCGCGGCTGATGAGACGCGAGAAACCGCAGATCGGATGGTTCGCAGCGCGAACCCCAAGCTCA
>VAZT01000371.1 GCA_005884825.1 Alphaproteobacteria bacterium | reverse complement strand
GCCACATCGCCGATCGCAAAGGCGCGCCGGTTGGTCGTGCGCAACCGCGCGTCGACGGTGATCCCTTTGGGGGTTGCCTCGATCCCCGCGGCGGGCAGGTCGAGCGCCTCGATGCTCGGGCGACGCCCTGCAGCGACCAGAAGATGCGATCCCTGGATCCGCTCGCCGTTGGCGAGCTGAATGACAATGGAATTTCCGTCGCGCTCGATGCCGGAAATCTCGACATATGGGCGGATCGCAATCCCTTCACCCGCCAGATGGGCGGTCAGACTAGCGACCAGTTCGGGATCGTCACGCGGGAGCACCGGGCCGACGTCGAGCACCGTGACCCGCGCGCCCAGCCGGCGATGGGCCTGCGCCATTTCGATCCCGATCGGACCGCCGCCGATCACGATCAGATGGTCCGGCCGTACACGGTTGGCGAAAATCGTTTCGTTCGTCAGGTAGGGAGCACCCGCAAGCCCGGGAATGGTTGGGACGGCGGGATACGAGCCGGTCGCGATGACAAAACGGCGCGGCCGGATCTCGATCTCGCCGACGCGGATAGTGCGGGGGCTGGTGAACCGCGCCTCGCAACGCAGTACTCTGACCCCGAGACCCTCGAACCGCTCGACGGAATCATGTGGCGCGATGGTGGCGATGACGTTTTGGACACCGTCCGCGGCGGCAGCGAAATCGGCGTCGGGCCGAGCAGAGAGAATCCCGAGCGCCGCGCCGCGCCGCGCCAAATCGGCAAGGCGGGCGGCGGCAAGCAGCGATTTCGACGGGACGCAGCCGAAGTTCAGGCAGTCGCCGCCCATCAGCCCGCGCTCGACCAGCACGACCGCGGCACCCATTTGAGCCGCTCCGGCGGCGACCGCCAACCCTGCCGAGCCGGCGCCGATGATGCAGAGGTCGGGGGCGAGCGGCCCCGTCATGCCGGGTTTCTGCCGCGCCAGCGCCTATAGCCGACCGGGATCAGCGCGAGGAGGGCGAGCCCGACAATCGGGCCAAGCACGCTCGGCCGAAGCAAGACCGCGAGACCGGGCTCTTCGACTATGTTGGCGAGGCCGCTTCCGAGGCTGGCGAAGACGAAGGTGGCCGGGATGATGCCGATAAAGGTGGCAAGCACATAGCTCCGCAACTTGACGCCTACCAACGCCGGCACGAGGTTGACGAGCCAGAATGGAACGATGAACACCAGCCTCAGAACCAGCAGATAGCTGAAGGCGTCGGCGCGAAACCCGGCTTCGAGCTTGGCTATAAACGGTCCGGCGCGGTGCGCGAGGCCGCCCAGGCCGGCCCGGGCGGCGAGGAAAATTCCGGTCGCGCCCAAAGTAGCGCCGACGACCGCGCAGATTGTGCCTAGCCATGGTCCGAACAAAAAGCCGCCCGCGATCGTCAGCACCGCACCGCCCGGGACCGACAGCGCGACCAATATCGTGTAGGCCATGACATAGACGAACGCGGCGAGAATGCCGCATTGCTGGACCAGGCCATGCAACCGGTCGCGGTTCTGAGCGAGCGCCGAAAATGTGAGATAACGATAGCCGCCCGCCAGCATGAAGACGATCCACGCGGCGACGAGGAGGCCGAGCGGCAGCAACCGGCGGGCGGAAACAAGTCGTTTCGGCGAGGTGTTGTTGGCCATCGCGTTCGAAGCGCGTCCAAAGTGGACGCCGATGCTAGCCGGTCCTCAAGGGCGGCGTGGTCACCTTCGTGTGAAGTTGACGGGACCTTTTCCGGGAGTTTCGGGTCATCGCAGAACGTAGCGCGCCGGGAGCCCTTTCCGATATATCGATCATCTCCACAGCGGATCGCTATCGCTGATGCTCGCGATTTTCGAAGATGGGGCCGAGCTGGTATGGAGTGTGGACGTTGGCTGCGTTTCACGCCTATCCGCTGTTATTAGCGACTGCGATTCGTAGTTACTTTTGCGGATATTGATTGCAACCTAGGGGCGCGGGCCGCATTATGCCCCCAGCATCGTTTTATCCCTTTGCACTCCGACGATGCTCATTGCCCCGTCACCGCAGCCAGCTGACGAGGGAGAGGCCCCGGTCGTCCCGACCGGGGCTTCGATTTTCGGCAGCCTGAATGCGCCCGTGCCCCTCTGCCCTTGAAAGCTGGCAATTCGGCGCCACAGCCGTCCGCTTTCCAGGATCTGCCAAGCGACGAGAGACGGCAGACCAATCGTCAGATCGCGCGCGCGCTTCAAGAGGGAGAGGGCAAGCGCCATCTCCGGCGTCAGGCCAAAGCTGGCGCCGAGCAGAATATAGGCTCCTTCTTGGACCCCGACCGCATTCGGAACGGCAAAGGCGATGCTGCGTGCGGCGTACAGCAGACTCTCGATCACCAGCACCTTCGCGAAAACAAGAGGGACGCCAGCGAGGCGCAACGCGACCCAGGCTTCGAGCGTACTCGCGATCCAGCAGGCGAGGTGGAGCGCAAAGCTGGAAAACACTCGCCGCCGCCGCCGGTAGATGGCGGTCAGCGCGCGATGGAGCGCTGCCGCGCCGGCAGCCGTCTTATCGGCCCAACCGCGGCCTAGCACCCGGGCAAATCGGTCGAACAGGTCAAAGCCGCGGCGCTGGACAACCAGAAACGCCGCCGCGAGAAGCGCTGCCGCAGCCAGACCGATCGCGACGGGATTGGCGATTGCGGCGTCCGGCTCGACATATATCAAAAATGAGAGACCGAGCGCGGTGTAGGCGAGCTGTCCGAAGAGCTCGAGGGTGACATCGACGATGGTGCTCGCCGCGCCCGTTGTCCCGTCGACACCTACCAAGGTGACGGCGCGGGCGCCCAGAACATAACCGCCGATTTGCGAAAGCGGCAGCAACTCGGACCCGGAGTCGCGGACGAGACGACCCCAAACCGGCACCCAAAGGCTCGTGCCGGGCACCAGCACCCCCCACGCGATCCCCATGACGACTATCAGCACGAGGTGGATCGAGCAGACCGCGGCGAAACCGGTCCAGCCGACGGCAATCAGCGACCGGGTGACACCCTGCGGTCCGAAATGAAAGACCAGCGCCGCGATCAAGCTCAGTCCGACAACCGCCGCGAGCACCGAAAAGAGCTTCACGCGCGCTCTTCCCGTACCGCACGAAACCCGTTGCCCAACCGTAGGCCGGCGAGGACTATTGCCGCCAGTCTGGGCAGAAAGCGAGGCTTTAGCAGATCGGGGGCGAACTCCCTCATGCGCCTCTCGTGTTCGACGCAACATTCCTCGATAAAGTTGCGCAACGTAAAGCCTTCGAGAAAGACGCTCGCCTGCGTTGCCGAGAAATCCCGTCCATCGTTTGCCTGCCGGCCGCGCCGTACGGTGACGAGCAACCGCCCGATCGCTCGGCCGTAGTACCGAGCCGCATTGACGCCGCGCAGCCGGCCGGCGAGACCGCGGCGCGCCGCCTGTTCCCACGCCATCCAATTGATGAAGAAGACGATGTGCCGGGTCTCCTCGCGCATCAGCATGTCGAAGATCTCGAAAAGCCGTTCGGGCAAGAAGCCGGACCGGCGGGCGATCTTGAAGACGCCAAAACCGAGAAAAGAATCGAGGCATTCGCCATAACCAAAATCGGCAAAGGCCCGGCGCAGATCACGGCTGAGTGGTTCGTCGAGCGGACGCTCTTCGGCAGCGATGCGATAGCGCCTGATCATCTCGCGCAGCAGCTCGGCGTGGCGCGCCTCTTCGAACCCTTGGAGGGCGACCGCGTCGCGCACCAGCGGGTCGGCGATCGTTTGGGCGTAGGCGTCGACAATGGCACCCGCTCGCCGTTCGGTGTAGAGGACTTCCTGCCAAAACGGGATGGCGCGCAAACGCTCGAGCGCCAAATCGTCGAGATCGGGCCAGGTCAGTGTCGCGGGATCGAAGCGGCAATGGCTGGCGATGAAGTCTCGACAGAAGCGCTCCTTGTGCTCGTCGGATCCGATCTTCATCAGAAAACTGGAACCACACTCGGCCGCCGCATGAAGCGACGCGCAAACCGCATCAGGAGCGGCACGAAATTGGGCCGCAGGAGTCGAGAATCATAACCGGAGAGCCGCCGCTCGTTTTCTTCGAGACAGACGTCGATCAGCCCGGCGACCGACATATCGACAGCGCCGACCGCCTTGCTGCCGTTCAACGTGAAGTTGTTGTCCTGGGCTGCCGTTCCCGATGGGGCGTCGCCGGCACTGCCAACGCTGCGGGCGATGCCGATGCGCTCCCATACGAGAAAAGCCCAGACTGCCAACACCTTCGCTGCGAAGAGCGGGCGGCGCCACCATGCCAGGTTTCGTTTGTGCCACGCCACCCAATTGACAAAGAACAGGATATGCCGGCCCTCCTCCTGCATGACCGGCTCGAAGGTATCGACGAGGGGAGGCGGGAAAAAACCCGATCGCTTGGCCAGCGCGAACAGGCCAAAGGCGAAGAAGCTGTCGATGCACTCGCTGAAGCCCGTCACCATGAAGGCCCATTCCGGATCGCGCGGACGGCGGTATTCCGGCTCCGGCGCCAAGCGGATGCCATAGGCCACGACGAGGTTGGAAAGGACCTCCTTGTGGCGTCCTTCCTCGAACCCGTCCAGTTCGACGGCGCGCCGCAGCAATGTGTCTTTGATCATCGCGGCATAGCTCAACACGCGCTGGCGGGCCTTTCCTTCGGTC